>JAZUSR010000220.1:0-15609 GCA_045606765.1 Treponema sp. | reverse complement strand
GAACTTGGTCGCCAATTGGCTGAAAACGGAACTGTTGAAGAACGAGCAGTAAATTTCTTAAAAGAAAATGGTGCTAAAACATTACCTGAGATAGCCGCAGGTCTTGGCCTTGAACAAAAAGACATCGGTAGTGCATTTGGACAACTTTCAAAAGAAGGAATTCTTGCAATGAACAGCGAAAAAATGGCTGAATATACTGGCAAAGAACTTCCTGCACGAATTACACTTACCACATCAATCTTAAAAAAAGCTGCAAACCTTCAAGATGGAATATTAAATCAAAATGATCTTTCAAAAGAAGAACTTGATGTAATTTCTGCTCTTGCAAAAAAACGTGGAGCAACAGATTCACCTTTTAAAACATTCACACGAGAAACAGTAGTTTACCAACTTTGTGGCGAAAGTGACAAAGTTGCAGAAGAACTAAAAAAAGTTGGTGTTACCGGAAATGAAATTGGTGAAATTACAACAAAAATGCTTGAATCTGGAGAATGGAAAAAAGGAACATTCCGTGGATACAACATTTCAATTCCACCAGCTAGAAACATTCCTGGAAGAATCAATCCTTATGTTTCTTTCCTTGAATCTGTAAAAGATAAACTTTGTTCACTTGGTTTCCAAGAATTTGATGGTCCACTTGTAGAAACAGAATTCTGGAATGGAGATGCATTGTTTATGCCTCAGTTCCATGCAGCTCGTGATATTCACGATGTTTACAGAATTAAAACACCTACACATGCAAAATCAATCGAAGAACCATATTTGTCAAATGTAGCAAATGTTCACGAAAATGGTGGAAATACAGGAAGCCGTGGATGGAATTATAGTTTTGACAGAGATTTTACTCGAAGACTTCTTCTTCGTAGCCAGGGAACAGTTTTATCAGCTCATCAACTCCATAAAGCAGAAATTCCTGGAAAATATTTTGGAATTGCTCGATGTTTCCGTTACGATAAAGTTGATGCAACTCACTTATCAGACTTTTATCAAACAGAAGGAATCGTTCTTGGAGAAGATGTAAATTTAAAAACCTTACTTGGATTTCTTGAAATGTTTGCTGTAGAAATTGCTGGTGCAACAGAAGTTAAATATGTTCCAGGATACTTCCCTTTTACTGAACCTTCTATCGAAGTTCATATTAAGCATCCAAAATTAGGTTGGTTTGAACTTGGTGGATCTGGAATCTTCCGCCCTGAAGTAACAAAATCAATGGGAATAGATGTACCAGTTCTTGCATGGGGTATAGGAATTGACCGCATGGCATTAATGGCACTTGGCTTGAATGACTTACGAGAATTATTCTGTGAAGATATTGAAAAAGTTCGATTAAGAAAAGCAAAAATCTAAAATCGATATGTTAAAAAAAAACTCGCTATATAGCGAGTTTTTTTTTACATTTTTCTATCTACTGCACTGGCAAACTCTATATAAATAGAGATTCTGACATATCGCGCGTGCCTTCACTTCCTCACAATCATCAATTCTACTGTGCAACATGAATCCAAGTCAATTCATGCTTATTATAATTTAAATGAACAACTCGACTATTCGGAATATCTGCAAACTGCTGAACCACATCATAATCAATTTGCCCCTGCATTTTTATCGTACAAATCATATTCTTTGTTAATCCAGAGTCTAACCACTTTCTAACCCATTCCAACAACCGTTCTGGATAACAAATTACATCACTAAAAACCCAATCACAAGGCCCTATTTCTTCAGGTTTTAATGTAAATGCATCATGAGCCTGAAAAGTCACTAATTCATTATTCATAAGACTTGGAGCCAATTCTGCACGATCCACAGCATGGACCTTCGATCCAAGATTTACCAAAACCCATGTCCAGCCACCAGGGCAGGCGCCGGCTTCAAAACATTTTGAATCAGGGCCAGGAAGTTCGGCATAAAATAATAGCCGAGCCATTGTTAAACTTTCCTGAATCTTTAAATATGCTCGACTCGGCGGATTTTCATGGTCTTCCACAAAAGTAATGGCGCCTGCCGGTAAATAACTAGATGTGAGTCCAGAAGCAAAGATAATTTTTTCATCTATTAATGTATAGACACCAATTGGACTTTTTGGAATATCTACTGGGAATTTACGAGGTTTTAAATTAATATAGGGAAGTTTTTCTTGAATTAATGTCGCGCGTCTAAAATGTTGATATTGATACGGAGCCCAATTTCGTTGCATTTCCTTGAGAGAACGAGCAGCTTCACCAATTGAGTCAAAATGAACTAACATTGGCTCTAGTAGTGTTGTCCTAGCCCAATATGGGAGTTTTTCTGCTGGAATTTCCTTTGCTAGTATAAATTCATCATTATATAAAATTGATAAATCATCAAAATATATTAAATCACCGTAACATTTAAATTTTGTTTCTTCTGGAAGAGAAAATCTATTTTTTAATTCAGATTTTAAAAATTCAAGTGATTCTGGGAATGCTAAAAATGCTATTCCTTTTAACTTTTCTATATGAACTGGCATTCGTTTTCCACAATTTGATTTTTTATATTATCATTATCCTTTGATTGCTGTTCAATTGCAAAAATAAATTTGTTTAATAAATCAGTATCTGGAGAATGCAAAAATTTTACACCAATATCTGTCGACCCACTGTCTTCGCAAGCCCAAACAGGTTGGCAAATTAATGTCATCGATTCTGCAGAATCCCCTCCAGTAATCTTTATGTTTACAACATATTCAGTATCAAGAGAAACTGTTACAGGATTTGAGTAATGTATTTTACAACCATTTATACTTAAATCCAAAATTGTTCCAGGAAAAGCTGATAATTCATCAGACTCAACTCTACCAACAACTTCGTATCTAACTGCTTTTCGTGTTTTTGCGCACATACTGTAATTATGAATTATTTATAGCTTTTATTCAATAAAATAATAAATAAAAATGCACCACTCCAAGTTGAACAATTTTCAAGTCTTTTTTCACTTTTTTCTAATCTTATTCAACTCAAAAAGGTGCATTCTATTATATTTTCACTTAATCCTTTTTACTTTTTAGAAAAATTAAATTACATCAAATCTTTCAACATCTTTTGAATAATCTACGCCTTCAACATCAAAACCATTTGCTGTCAAAAAGTCATGCTTATATCCTGCAAGATCACAATACTGAGAAAGATTTTCATCTGTTGTAGCATTCATATTAGCAACAGCCTTCTCTTGGACATCATCACGAAGTTCCCAATCATCCATACGAATACGATTTTCTTCATCAACAGGAATATCAGTCATTTCGCCATTTGGACCACGATATAATTTTTCTGTAAACATTCGTTCCATTTGTTCAATACATCCTTCGTGAATATTCATTTCCTTCATCACTTTGAAAAGTACTGCCAAATAAAGTGAAATTACAGGAATAACTGCTGAACTTCGTGTAACAAGTCCTTTATTTTCTGAAACATATGCTCGTCCATTAAGAGAAGCTTTAAGCTGTGCATCAAGTTCATGAGCTGTTTTTTCAAGATGCTTTTTAGCTCCACCAATTGTTCCATCTCGATAAATAGCATGACTCAAAGATGGTCCAATATATGAATATGCCAATGTACAAATTCCTTCATTTAATACATCAGCTTTTTGCAATGCATCAATCCAAAGTTTCCAATCTTCACCACCCATTACTTTAACAGTATTAGCCATTTCTTCTTCTGTAGCAGGTTCAGCACTTGCTTCAGTTAATTTTTCCTGAATAATATCAAGACATTTTCCACTATAAGACTGTCCAATTGGTTTAATAACTGATTTATATAATACCTTTGTTTCTGGATCTGTACGAACAGGACTTGCAAGGCTATATACAAGAAGATCAACTTTTTTTCCAAGTTTTTTAATTTCTGCAATTACTTGTTCTCGAACTTCATTACTATAAGCATCGCCGTTTATTGTAACTGATTTAAGACCTGCTTCTTTTGCGGCTTTGTCAAAAGCCATATTATTGTAAAAACCAGGAGTTCCACCTTTAGTTTCTGTTCCTTCTTTTTCAAATGAAACACCAATTGTATCTGCACCATATTCAAAAGCAGCGGTAATTCTACTTGCAAGTCCATATCCTGTAGAACATCCGAGTACTAATACAGTTTTTGGTCCATTTCCACCTTCACTTACTAATTTAATTCCTCGTTTTGCTTTTTGAGCTTTTACATATTCAATCTGACGCAAAGTCTCTTTTGCACATCCAACTGGATGAGCATTAATACAAATATTACTTCTGATTTTTGGTTCAACTATCATTTTATTCCTCCATAAAGAATTAATTATATTTTTCGATTTGCCTATTTAGCAAAAAAAGACCACTGCTAAAGCAAGTGGTCCTTTTTATAGCAACTATTTTATTAGTCTTTTACTTTTTTGAAAATGATACAACCGTTGTGTCCACCAAATCCGAATGTACAAGACATTGCTGCATCAATATTTCCTTCTACACCTTTATTTGGAACATAATCAAGGTCACATCCGCCTTCTACATCCTGTTCATCAAGATTTTTTGTACATGGGAAGAAACTATCATTAATTGCTTTAATACAAACGATTCCTTCAACTGCACCAGTTGCTCCAAGACAATGTCCATGCATTGATTTTGTAGAAGAAATCTTCAGTTTTTTAGCTTGTTCTTCACCAAATGCAATTTTAATCATATTTGTTTCTGATGAGTCATTTTTCTTTGTTGATGTTCCGTGTGCATTGTAATATTGAATATCTGAAGGTTTCATTCCAGCATCTTTCATAGCACGAGTCATACATTTTGATCCAACAATTCCATCTGGATTTGGAGCTGTTAAGTGGAATCCATCACAAGAAGCACCATATCCTGCTACTTCCGCATAAATCTTAGCACCACGAGCTTTTGCATGTTCATATTCTTCAAACATTAAAATACCAGCACCTTCTCCCATAACAAAACCATTGCGATTTTTATCAAATGGACGAGAAGATTTTGTAGGATCATCATCAAATCCTGTAGAAAGAGCATGTAATACTTCAAAAGAAACTACACCAAACTGACAAATTGTAGCTTCTGCACCACCTGTTAAACATGTATCAAGGCGTCCAGAACGAACCATATCGAATGCAACTCCAAGAGCATCAGTTCCAGAAGAACATGCTGTAGCAATCGACTGAACAGGTCCATGAACACCAAAATTAATAGCAATATTTCCACCTACTTCATTTGGAATTAATTCAGGAATTGCCATTGGATTTGTTTTTACAAATCCCATTTTTTGCATTGAAAGAACTGAAGATTCTGTTACTTCAAGACCTCCAATTCCAACACCAAGAATAATACCAGTTTCATCAAGAACTTCTGTATTTCCCATCAAACCAGAATCTTCCAAACATTGTTTTGCAGCTGCTACACCAAATTGTGTAAAACGAGCCATTTTACGAGCGTCTTTCGCATCCATATAATTTGCTGGATCAAAGTTTTTTACTTCTGCAGCATAATGTACTTTATTGATTGATGAATCAAAAAGAGTAATAGGTCCAATTCCACTTTTGCCTGCCTTAATTGCAGACCAAAATTCTTCAACTGTATTTCCAAGTGGAGTGATTGCACCCATTCCAGTAATTACTACTCTTCTCATTTTTTACTCCTGTGGCAATAATTTGCCTAAGTGTGATTTATTTGATTATATCTAGTTTGACAATATTTGTCAATTTGTCATTAAAAATCTTGTTTAATATTTTCTGCTTTCTTTCCACTATCTCGTTCCCGAATTTCTACACGACGAATTTTCCCAGAAATTGTTTTTGGCAATTCTTCAAGAAATTCAAAAATACGAGGACATTTATACATAGCAGTATTTTCTTTAGCGAATGTTGAAAGTTCTAATTCCATTTCTTTTGGATCTTTTTTATCATACCCCGGAGAAAGGACGATTGATGCTTTTACAGCCATTCCTCGCTTTGGATCTTCAACACCAGTTACAGCACATTCCATTACAGCAGGATGTTGTTGCAAAATTGATTCAACTTCAAAAGGACTTACTCTATAGCCAGATGTTTTAATAATATCATCTTTTCGTCCGACAAACCAAACATAACCATCTTCATCCATATAGACATTATCACCTGTATGATAAACATCACCATCAAATGCCATCGCTGTTAATGAAACATCTTTATGATAACCCATCAATAATCCAAATGGATGACCATTTTCCACATGAATACAAAGTTCCCCAATTTCTCCTGGAGGAACTGGATTATTATTTGGATCAAGAATATCAACATCATACAAAGGATTTGGACGTCCCATAGATCCAGGTCGAATTTCTGATAATTCAAGAAAATTTCCACAAATGATAGTAGATTCAGTTTGTCCATATCCTTCGTAAATTTTCTTTCCTGTCTGTTCTAACCATTTATTATAAACTTCTCCATTGAGAGCTTCACCAGCTGTACTAAATCTTGTACATTTACTTAAATCATATTTACTCAAATTCTGACGAACTAAATAACGATAAACTGTTGGTGGAGCACAAAAAGTTGTTAAGCCATATTTTGAAATCATTTCTAACATTTTTGCTGGTTTGAACATATGCATGTCATAAACAAAAATCGCAGTTCCTGCAAGCCACTGTCCATAAAGCTTTCCCCATGTTGATTTTGCCCAGCCTGTTTCAGCAATAGTAAGATGCAATCCATCTTCTACAACTCCATGCCAGTATTTTGCAGTCATAATGTGCCCAATTGGATAATCATAATTTTGTAAAACCATTTTTGGATAGCCTGATGTTCCAGATGTAAAATATAATAACATTGGATCTTCATTATGAGTTGCAGCTTCACCTTGAGGACGAGGAAAATTATCTGACATTTTTTCATACTCAGCATGAAAGCTTTCCCAACCATCACGCAATTCTTTTCCGACAGTAACTAAAAATTTTACTGTTTTAGATTTTGGCATCGCTTTTTCAATTTCAGTCTGAATATCCGAATTATCATAAGAAATAATCATTTTTACATCAGCGGCATTTGTTCGATATTCGATATCACTTTGTAAAAGTTGATCTGTTGCAGGAATTACAATTGCTCCAATACGATGAAGTGCTGGCATTAAAATCCACCATTCATAACGACGACGTAAAATCAACATTACAGTGTCGCCTTTTTTTATTCCTTTCGAAACTAACCAATTTGCTGCTTTTTGAGATTCTCTTGAAATATCATCAAAAGTAAAAGTTTTTTCTTCACCCTCATCATTAATCCAGACCAATGCTCTTTTTCCAGGAAAATCAGATACATATTTATCAATTACATCATATGCAAAATTAAAATCTTTTTTTGTCTTTAATCTACAATTTTTCTTAAAATCATCGTAATCTAAAAATTCTCTATCATCAACAAGATATTCATGATACAAACTTGACATATGAAGCTCCCTTAGTAATCGCACATTGACAATTTAAAATATTTGACGAAAACATTGGTGGTTTTTGATTTAAATAAATTTATACCACCATCTTAAAAATTAGACAAGATTTTTAAAGAAAAGTTGCAACAAATTTTTAAATTTTGTCATTTTCCACAATTTTGATGATTTTTTTTTGAATTCTTTTTAAACACAATGAAAATTTTCGAAAAACTTATTAAACAAGTTGAATAAAAAGTTTAAGTCAGACTATTCCTACATCCCCTGCCTGTAAATCTCGTACAACAGAACACCTGTTGCTACAGAAACATTCAAACTATCAATTTTTCCACAAGTTGGAATCGAAACTATCGAATCACATTGCTCTTTTAGCAACCGCGAAATGCCAGAACCTTCACTTCCCATGATAAGAACTGTTTTTTCAGCAAATTTTCCTTCTTGAACAGAAGTTCCACCAGCATCTGCACCATAAACCCAAAATCCGTTATCTTTTAATTTTTCAACACAACGAACAAGGTTAGGCACTACACTCACTGGAACCCATGCAGCAGCTCCTGCACTTGTTCTTAAAATAACATCATTATCATTAACTTTATTTGCACTATTTCGTTCTGGCAATAAAACTAAACTTGCTCCGAATTGATCTGCACTACGAATAATCGCACCAACATTATGAGGATCAGTTACAGAATCAAGTATTACGACTGTTATATGATTGGCTTTATCCGTCGACTGATTTAGCTCATAAAGCCAATTATCAAAGTCGACGATATTTGATGGGCGAGAATTAATTCCTTTAATTTGAATAACAATTCCTCGATGGTCTCTTTCGGCTACCCCAAGATTTTTTGTCATTTCATCTAAAGTTTTCATATCAGTTTGAGTTACTAAAATGCCGATTTTATTTGCCTGCTGAATTATTTTTTTAATTCGAGGCCCTGGATTACTATAAAAAATTTGCATTGCCGAAACATTTTCCTTTTTTATAGCTGCATTCCTTACACTTTCTTCAACTGCATGAAAACCAGTTAAAATTAATTCTGCCATTTAATACTTTCCTGAATTGTAAAAATAGAATTTATCTACCACAACATTTTTTGTATTTTTTTCCAGAACCACATGGACATGGATCATTTCGTCCAATTTTAGCTCCTTCTCGAACCACAGTTGTTGTTTTTAACTGACCTACTGAATAAAACCATTCACCATCAATCTTTTTAAAATATCCTGTTTCATGGTGAACATCACGAATTTGTTTTCTAGTATATGTAGCTTCAAATTCGACGATTCCTTCATCGTCAGATTCTGTTCCTTTTTCTGTTCTCAGAATTTTTAATCCGTGCCATGTAGAAGTTTTACTCCAATCTTCAGTAGCTTTTCTGTCGATTTCTGCAACTTCTTCTGATTTTTCACAACTATTGATAATAAAATCAATTTCTTGCTTTTCATAAGAGGAATAACGTGCTCTCATCAACTGTTCAGCAGTTTTTGCTTTTTCAGTTCCCTTAATAATTGGTTCACAACATTCACTGTATTTTTTTCCAGAACCACATGGACACAATTCTTTTGTTTCACTCATTTCTTTTTCCTTGATATATAAAAATTTATTTATTTTCAATCAACAACCCTGAAATAATCATTTCAAAAGTTTGATTAATTTCTGAACAAGATTCTTCATCTAAAACAGCAAGTCTAAAAATCAATGCCTGAATTAACCCATAAATCATTTCATTTACAACTTTAACATTCACACTTTTAAACTCTTTAGTTTTAATTCCACGAATAATAACATTACTTAAAAGATGTTGCAATCGAACTAATCGACGTCGAACTCGTTTTCCAGGATCAATACCAGCTTTTTTTAAAGACATCAAATATGACAATAAAACTCCAAACAATTCTTTTTGACACAGACAAACATTCAAAATTGTTTCTAACATTTTGCGAAGACAGTCTGCCGCAGAAATAGAATCATTCTCAATCAATGAAATAAGTTCAACTTCTATCTGTTCTGTTAGTTGTTTAATACTCCAAAGAAAAATCTCTCGTTTATTTTTAAAATAAATATACAATGTTGTACGAGTAATTCCACATCTATCAGCAATCTTTTGAAAAGTAACATCTTCGTACCCTTCTTCAATAAACACTTCTAGAGCATTTTTCAAAATTTCATGTTTTCGCTTGTCATGTTCAACAATGATTGCCATTAATTTTCCCTCTTTCTGTCACTTTTAAAATTATTTATTTTGGCAGAACTTTTATTTTGAGACTTAGAACCTAAATTGTCTGAATACATATAAAATTTTGTCTCTAAATTTCCCGCCTTAAGATTTTTTAACAACGAAGCATGCTTTCCTATACTTTCCTGAAATTTTAAATGCGACGTAATTATGCCAAATTCCCATCCTGGGAAATTTGTAAACAAACAACTCATTTGTTTATAAAGCTTCTCAGCAGCTTGTTCATCCCCAATTCGTTCACCATACGGAGGATTGCAAAGTATTAAACCTGTATCATAAGGTGCTTCCAATTCTGAAAAATCAGCTTGAACAAAATCTGGTCTAATAATTCTTGAATCACTACCAATTTCTTGCAATGCACGACCTGCGGCTACACAAGCATGTTCGGCATTTAATTTAGCTCTTTCTACAGCGGCAGAATCAATATCACTTCCAGTAATTCTTGTTTCTACATCAGTTCTAATTTTTTCAGCCTCTTGACGACGAATTTCAATTGCTCGTTCTCGATTAAATATCAAAAGATTTTCAACCGCAAATCTTCGGCCAAACCCGGGAGCAATATTGTGAGCATAAAGAGCAGCCTCAATTGCAATTGTTCCTGAACCACAAAATGGATCGTGCAAAGGAGTTTTTCGTCGCCACATCATCATTTGAAGCATTGCTGCAGCCGTTGTCTCACGCAATGGAGCTATTCCTCCATCAGTTCTATAACCTCGTTTATGTAATGGAAGCCCTGATAAATCTAGCAAAATCATCACTTCATCATTATCAATATAAACTCGAACATCACTTTCTGAACCAGATTCTGGCAAAGTAGAAATATGCCATTTATCACCTAACTTTTTATAAATGGCTTTTTGAACCATTGCCTGAATTGTATGCTCCGAATTCAATTTACTTTTATATGAACGAACTTTATCGACAACTACATGTACATCTTTTTTATAAAAATCTTGCCATTGAATATTATAAACACCATCAAACAATGAATCAAAATCAGAAGCATGATATCTTGCCATTTGTAAATAAACTCTATCAGAAGTTCTTAAACACAAATTTGTTCTATACAAAGCATCATTATCTGCATAAAAACTAACTCTTCCAGGAGCATTGCTTTCTAATTTATAACCGAGATGTTTAATTTCATTTCCAAGAATTTTCTCTGCACCAACAGCACAAAGAGCCACAAGTATATTCATTTTGTTAAATTAACATTTTTGAATGATTTGTTCAATTAATTTTTATACTTCAGAAAAAGAAAAACTTTCTAAATTTCCAATTCCCTTTAAAAATGAATTCAATTCAACAAAGTCCATTTCTTTTGGAGCGTAAACATAAAATGTAATTTCTACAGTTTTTTCTTTTTCATTAGTTTTTACATTTACATCATGAATTAATATTCCAAGTTCTTCCATAAAAGAAATTGCTTTTTTATAATCTAAAATATCACCTGAATAAAGTAATTTTATTACTTTAATTTTTCCAGTCTGAAAATGCTTTGCTTCAAACTTTTGAAAAGCAGGTAAAGAAATTAATATCAATACAAAAACAAATAATGCCGGAATGTAAAGCCCATCTCCCAAAGCCAAACCAATTGCAGATGTAGCCCAAATTAATGCAGCAGTTGTAACTCCCTTTACATTAAACCCACGATGCATAATTGCACCGCCGCCAACAAAACCTATTCCAGTAATAACAGCTGCAGAAATACGACTAGGATCGCCTATTTTACCACCTGGAATCGAAATTGCTGAATATTCAGACAAAATGCCAAGTAAAGTTGATGAAATACAAATTAATAGAAGAGTTCTTATCCCAATAATTTGTTGGCGATTCTTTCGTTCCCATCCAATACAAACTCCACAGATAAAACTCAAACAAATACGAAAAATCCATGAAGAAAGCATTTGAGCATCCGCAACACCATAAATCAAATTTAATAATTGTTCACTCATAAAAAACTCTTACTTTTATCCTATCGTAAAAATCCAAATCCTGAAGATGGTCCTTTTGAGCCAACCTTTACCCATACTGAACTTTGTTTAGAAGTAAGCTTATTCTTTAATGAATCAACTTCATCCATATAATTACAAATCCAAGTTGCAAAACTTCTTTCGTTTTTACAAATTTCGTTAGAATAATCACCTTTAATTAAAACAATATTCACAAAGTCACGACTTCCAAAAACAGCAGCAATATTTTCTGCAAAACTAACAAATGCACTAGAAGCTGCAGATACAATTGGGCCTGCCGCACAAGAAATTGTATTTCGAAGTGAATTAGTTTTTAAGACATCAATTTCAGAAGGTGACGATTTATAATACATAACAAGTTTGGCAGGTTTGATTTGATCATAATTTGAATAACCCAAATTATAACGCTTTTCATACTTTGATAATAATTCCTGAGTTAAATATTGATAACCCAAAATCATTTCATCGATTCCTTTCGAAGAATTCTCTAAACTTAACCCATCAAATTTTTCAGCAAATAATAATTCATCAAAAACAAGAATTGCTTCATCAAGTCTTCGGAATTTATTCTCACAATCAAGAATTACAGATTGTGCAGAAACTGGAGACATTTTATTCCATAAAATTGGTACAACCTCTCCGTCAATTGAATTTTTTATTACAGAACTTTTTGAAGTCGTTGCAACAACATTTCTTCCTGACATCAAAATTCCGTCTGCTAAATCAAGTGAATCTGGCAAATCTTTTCCAGCGATTAAAATTGTTTTTTCCATAACTAGTATTATAACATATATTTGCAATATTATACAAACATGCTATAATCATCTTTATGAAAATTTGGTTAAAATATTTAATTGGAATTGTTTTAGGCGTATTATCTGCCCTAATTTTGCCTTTTGGTTCTTTACAAGGAGTTTCAACACTTTCGTTTGTAACAGAATTTGTTATTAGAATTGGACGCTACACTTTAATTCCTCTTTTGCTTTTCTCTGGAATTATGGCAGTTTATCGCCTTAATGATGCAAAGTTGATAGGGAAAACATCTTTATGGACGTTTTCTGTAATTATTATCTCTTCTGTCCTACTTACAATTATTGGATTTATTTCTATCGTTGTAATTAAATTGCCAAGAATTCCCATTATTACTGAAAAAGTTTCGCAAGTTACATCTATCGACTTTCCAAACTTAATTCGTTCGATGATTCCTTTTTCAAGTTTTGAATCTCTATCTGAAGGTGCATTTTTATTACCTTGTTTTATTTTTGCTCTTATTATTGGAGCCGGATGTTGTATGGAACATTCGAATTTAAAACCAATTCTTTCTTTAACAGATTCTTTCTCTGAATTATTTTTTAACATTTCTTCAATAGTAATTGATTTTATGTCAATTGGAATGATTGCAATTATGTGTAATTGGACAATCCAATTTAAATCAATTATTAAAAGTGGTGTTTTCACTCCATTAATTTTAATGCTTACTGCAAACTTTATTCTTATTGTTGGAATAATTTATCCTTTACTTGTAAAAAAACTCTGTCGCGGTGGGAAACCTATTAAAGTTCTTTCTTCTTGTGTTGTTCCATTTTTCATTTCTTTTTTCAGTGGTGATACAAACTTAACTCTTTCGGCTAATATGAGACTAGGAAAAGAAAAACTTGGAATTCGACAAAGAACAAACGGCTTTGTATATCCTTTATTTTCGATCTTTGCGCGTGGTGGTTCAGCACTTACAGTAATTATCAGTTTTGTTGTAATTTGGAGATCTTATTCACCATTGAATATTGACTTTATCGACATGCTTTGGATTTCAGGAACTGCACTTTTACTTTCTTTCCTTTTAGGCGGAATGCCAACTGGAGGAACTTTTGTTGCACTAACAGTTCTTTGTACTATGTACGGTCGTGGAATGGAAACTGGTTATCTTTTATTAAAACCAGCAGCTCCAATTATTGGCTCTTTTGCTGCACTTTTAGATACAGCAACTGCAATGTTCGGAACCTACATCGTAGCAAACAACACAAAAACAATCGAACGCCATAGAGCATAACTCAAAAAATTGTGGCACCCTTTTTTCTAAAAGAACAACCATTATGAACTTAAATTGTATTATTCAATTTAAGTTCATTTTAACTTGCCACAATTTTTTTTATTCTAACCATTTTTCTTCAATCGAAGACATAAATCCATCTTCATACATTTGATTTAAAGTTTCTTGAATTTTAGAAAATAAAATTTCATTATTTCTATTTACTAAAATTCCAAAGAAAGCATCTGGTTCTCCAATAAAATCAATTCTAAACGCTGTTTCATTTTTTACAATATTTTTTGCTGATACACTTTCTGCAACAACAACATCGACTCTTCCAAAACGAAGATCAACAAACGCATCCATCAATTTATCATATTTAAAAAAATTAGCTTTTAGACCCTTTTCAACTAAAGAAGAAATATAATAATCACTAACAGTTTCAGACTGAAAAGCTACTTTAAGACCTTCCATTTTTTCAGGGCCATCAAGCATTTTAGTAAAATCTTTTCGAACAACAAAACTTTGAGCATTTTGAACATATGGAGTCGTAATAAGGAACTTTTCCTTTCTATTTGGAGTAATTGTTACAGCCGAAATCACACAATCATAACGATTCGATTCAAGACTAGAAAAAAGACCAATCCATTGTGTATCATAAACCTTTGGCTTAAGCCCAAGTCTTTTACACAATTCATTCCATAAATCGACATCAAAACCTATTAATGTTTTTCCATCAGAATCTAGATATTCAAAAGGGGGATAACCGTATTCTGTTCCAATCCTTAAAACCCCTTTTTCTATTGTATAATTTTCTCCTGAAAATAATTCATCACCATCTTTTTGTCTTTCTTTTGAATTATAGAAATTTCTTATAAAAAATATGCAACAAAAAAATGTTATTAAAAAAATAACAAAGCAATATTTGTAAACTCTATTTTTTTCCATTTTTATTCCTTGCCAAAATTATACAAAAAGAATTATCTTTAATATAGCCTTCTCATAAAGAAAATAACGTACAAAATTACAATTCACAGTTCAATATTGATATCATTTTTTTTTAGAATTATGTTACTATTGTATATTGAAATAATTTTAATAAATGGAGGAAATAATGAAAAAATTATTATCAATTATTTTTGCTGCTTGTCTTGCTACGCCAATCTTTGCGTTGGAAACACCAAAATGGATGCCTTTAACTGATGCTAGTGACAAAGGTTCTTCTACTGCAAACCTTACTGTTGCAGACGAAACTATTGGAGGAAAAACTTACAAAGGTGTTGTTACACTCAAAGGAAAAGTTACAACAGACTTCCAATATGGATATGCAGGAATGATGATGAACAATGATCCTACAGATCCAGTTGCAAAAGCATTCGTAAACGCTCTTAGAACAGGAAAAGGTGTACGAATTGCCATTAGTGGTGATGGAAAAAAATACGACCTTCGTGTAGAAACTAGTGATCGTCCAGACTATTGTTTCCACTTAATCTCTTTGCAGGCTCCAAAAGGTGCTGTAAAAGTATACGAAATTCCTTATTCAAAACTTACACAGTATTCATGGGGCGTTCAGAAAAAATTTGATCAGAACAAAATCACAGGTCTTTCATTCCAGACAATTGGACAACCAATTTCTTCATATGAATTAAAAGTAATCTCTGTTGAATTATTCTAATTAATAATTTCTACAATACGTCCGGTCAAGGCACGCTTTGCTCAAGGCCTTGACTCGGCCGTTTTTAGGGTTTGTATTAAACCCTAAATAAAAAAAGCGACTTTGCACATTAAGGAAAGACTAAAATCTTTACTTTCTTGCAATGTCGCTTTTTTTTACCCTTTTTTCTTTGTTATAATTTCAATACAAAAAGTAGTCTCAATACGTACGGTCAAGGCACGCTTTGCTCAAGGCCTTGACTCGTCCGTTTTTAGGATTTGTAATAAACCCTAAATTAATAAACAAGGCTCTAT
>JAZUSR010000219.1:0-6507 GCA_045606765.1 Treponema sp. | reverse complement strand
CTAAGTAATATTAATAATATTTTTTGAAGGACTGAATATGAAAATTTATTTAGCAAGTGGAAATCTTAATAAAAAACGCGAAATGGAAGAAATTTTTAAAGAACATACAATTGTAATCCCAAAAGACGAAGGTATTGATTTTGATCCAGAAGAAACCGGAACTGATTTTTACCAAAACAGTATGATTAAAGCAAAAGCTCTTTGGGACATCGTGCATTGCCCTGTAATTGCAGACGATTCTGGAATTTGCGTAGATGCATTAAATGGGGTTCCTGGAGTTTGGTCAAGCCGTTATGCAGGACCTAATTTTCACAAAGGAAAACCAGATGGTTCAAAAATTTCTCAAGAAGAACAAAATAAATTTCTTATCGAAGAATTAAACGAAGCATTAAAAAAAGGTGTAGATTCAACTTATTTTCAAAATGGGCCTCGTTCTGCTCATTATTCTTGTTCAATGGTTTTAATGCTTAACCCTTCTCGATTTTTTATTGCACAAGAAACAATGGAAGGAACTATCATCGAAGACATAAAAGATGCTCGTGGACAATACGGTTTTGGATACGACCCTATTTTTTTCCTTCCTCAATACGGCAAAACTGATGCTGAAATTCTACCAGAACAAAAAAATGCAATTTCTCACCGTGGAAAAGCTTGCAAAATTATTTCTGATATTCTAAAAAAACTTGAACAATAAAAAAAAGTAAAAAAAAATAAAAAAAAAGTAATTTTTTTGCTAAAGTTTAAATATATTTGTGCCGATAACAATAATGAAGAGTTATAGACAAATAACTTATTTCGTAGAAATAAGGTCTAAACGAATCACTTATAAAAATGTGTGGATGTAGCCTTGTAATACAGAAGCACATTTTTATAAAAAGGGCAAAAAGGATTTTGCCTTTAAGTTTCCAAGGAGGAAATTATGGTTATCAATCACAACATGTCAGCAATGTACGCTAACCGTCAACTTGGCGTAACAGGTCTTAGTCTTTCAAAAGACATGGAAAAACTCTCTTCAGGAGAAAGAATCAACCGTGCAGGTGATGATGCATCAGGGCTTGCAGTATCTGAAAAGATGCGTGCTCAAATCCGTGGTTTAAACCAGGCATCTCAGAACGCTTCTAACGGTATCAGTTTTATTCAGACAACAGAAGGTTACTTACAAGAAACAACTGATATTATGCAGCGCATTCGTGAACTTGCAGTTCAGTCATCAAACGGTATCTATTCTGATGAAGATCGCATGCAGATTCAAGTTGAAGTTTCTGCCCTTGTTGAAGAAGTTGATCGCATTGCTAGTGCCGCTCAATTCAACGGTATGAACATGCTCACAGGTCGCTTTGCTCGTCCTACAGGTGAAAATTCAGTAACAGGTTCTATGTGGTTCCACATTGGTGCTAACATGGACCAAAGAATGCAGGTTTTCATTGGAACTATGTCAGCAGAAGCTCTTGGAGTTCGTGAAATTGGTACAGGAACAAAGATTTCTTTGGCTGCACCATCTGATGCCCACCGCGCAATCGGTACTATTGATAACGCTCTTGTAAAAATCAACAAGCAGCGTGCAGACCTCGGTGCATATCAGAACCGTATGGAATACGCAGTAAAAGGTTTGGACATTTCTGCTGAAAATCTTCAAGCATCTGAATCTCGTATTCGCGATACAGATATGGCTAGCCAAATGGTTGAATTCACTAAAAACAGTGTTCTCCAGCAAGCTGGTACTGCTATGTTGGCTCAGGCTAACACACAGTCACAGAATGTATTAAGCTTACTTCGATAGTAACTTTTTACAAATCTGCAAAGACAAGTTTAAATAAAATTTGACTTGTCTTTGATCGCATAACAGTATATACTATAAGTAGTTTGTGTATTTTGAATAATCCATAAACTACTTATAGCGCGGTACACTTCTCTACTTAAAAATCATTTCACAAAAAAAATACCGCTACGCTGTATGCAAATTACAATGCATTTTTCAGATGCATTTTTGATCTTTGAAAACGAGTCCTAATGTGTCTGTAACGGCAAGGACAATCAGTTTTATTCCTTGATATACAAGAATTAAAGACTGATTATTCCTGCCGTATAGGCTGAAATAAAAAAGGTTGGCGCTAAATCTTTTTTACCTACACAGACAGGATGCAAAGCATGAAGCTTTGTATTTTTTCACATGGAGGGCTCAATATGATTATTAACCACAACATGAGTTCAATGTATGCAAATCGTACACTTGGCATTTCTAATGATGCTATCATGGGCAACATTGAAAAACTCAGTTCAGGAGAACGAATTAATCGTGCAGGCGACGACGCTTCAGGTCTTGCAGTATCTGAAAAAATGCGCAGCCAGATTCGTGGTCTTAACCAGGCTAACAGAAATATCGAAAATGGTGTTTCTTTTATCCAGGCAACAGAAGGATATTTGCAGGAAACTACAGACATTCTTCAGCGTGTTCGTGAATTAGCAGTTCAGTCAGCTAACGGTATTTATTCAGATGAAGACCGTATGCAGATTCAAGTTGAAGTATCTCAGCTTGTTTCAGAAGTTGATCGCATTGCAAGTCAGGCACAATTCAACGGAATGAATATTCTTACAGGAGCATTCGCTTCAGAATCAGCTTCTGGTAGAGTTATGCAGTTCCAAATTGGTGCTAACATGGACCAGAATGCACGTGTATACATTGGAACTATGACTGCTCAGGCTTTGGGACTCAAAGGTGCTCAAGGAACTGACGAGCAGATTGGAATTGCTACACCAGAAACAGCTAACATGGCTATTGGTACTGTAGACAACGCACTTATGACTGTTTCTAAACAGCGTGCTGATCTTGGTGCATACCAGAACCGCTTTGAAATGGCATCTAATGGTGTAAATGTTGCAGCAGAAAATCTTCAGGCTGCAGAAAGCCTTATCCGTGATACAGATATGGCTAGCGAAATTGTAGAATATACTAAAAACCAGATCCTCACACAATCTGGAACTGCAATGCTCGCACAGGCTAACTCACAAAGTCAGAATGTTCTTGCTTTGTTAAGATAGTCTAAAAATCGTAATTTAATCTAAAGAGACTTCTGGATGTCGTCTTTTTGACAAATTACGTGATAAAGGAGAGGTGCGCCCCTCTCTTTTATCTAATTTCAGGAGGAATGCCTATGAATACAATTAGTAACATAGGGTCAAATGTGGCCATGGACGGCCGATATTATAACTCTGCCTCTATAAATAATTCAGGGAATGCCCCTGTTGTACAACAGTTGAATATTGCAGATGGAGCTAGAGTTGTCGACAATTTAGTTCAGAGCAATGCACAAATTAAAGCAGATGCTCAGCAACTTCAAAAGTTATCTGACATGGTAATGGGCCGTAAACTCCAATTCAATGTAAACGAAGAATTAGGAGCCGTGGTGGTAAAAGTAGTTGATCCTAGCACTAACCAGGTCATTAAAGAAATACCATCTGCTGATGTTCAAAGAATTAAGGCGAACATTCGTAAAGCAATTGGTGTTTTGTTCGACGAAATGATTTAATCTTGAGGAAATTTAGGGTGGCGAGATTATATGGCCGGACTTAGTATACCTGGAGTAAACGATAAATACAAATCTAACGAAATCGTAGAAGGATTGATGAAAGTCGAGAGAATTCCTTTAACAAGGGAACAGGAAAATCTCGAATCAATCAAAAAGCAACAAGATGCATGGCGAACTGTTAATCAAAAAATGGCATCTCTACGAGATAGCGTTAAGACACTCTACTCTTTTGATAATCCCTTCAACAATAAACTTGCGTCCTCAACAGAAGAATATGCTATTACTGCCACTGCAGGTAGAGAAGCTGCATATGAATCTTTTAAAGTCGATGTAATTACACCTGCTACATCAGATAGATTTTTATCATCAGAAATTGAAAAAGGTCAAAAAGTTCCTGCAGGTCTTTATATTTTTAAAACTGGTGATAAAGAAGTTAAAATGAATTGGAAAGGCGGAAAAATCGAGGATTTTGTTACAAGCCTTAACAAACGCGGCAAAGATTCAATCAAAGCAAGTTTAATCGGTGTAAATAAAGGCAACAAAGCATTACTCATAGAATCACTTAAAACAGGAAAAGATTCAAAACTTATCTTTGAAGATGCAGCTTTAGATTTAGCAATAAATACAAAAATGGTTCAAAAAGTAATTTCAGAAAAAGACACTTTTGGAAAAAATTTTTCAGAAATAAAAGCGCCAACAAATGTTTCAGTTCTCGAACAAACAGGACTACCTCAGGTTACTTCAACTTCGGTAAAAATTTCTGACATAGGAATCTCAGTTCCGCCCCGTGGTGGATTTACAATTGATGTTCCAAAAAACATTTCAAATGATTCAACTAAAACTCTTTCATTCACTGTAAAAGCCCAAAATATCGTTGATATAACAGACGCAATAAATTCAAAACCAACAGAACCAATTTTACCAGAACCAGGAAATGTTACATATCAACACATTACAATTGACAATAACCAATCATCTATTGAACTAAAAAAAGAAGAAACTCCAAAAGAGCCTCTTACTCCAATTAAAACAAATTCAGTTTTATTTACACAATACGAAGATGGAACAGAACAGGAACTAGATATTTCAGAAGATGCGTTTACAAATAACGGTTCAAAAATAAAAATCAATTTAAATGAACATCCTGGTCTTAAATCAATTGTAATGCGAAATACAAATACAGGTGTTCAGTATACAATTTCTTCAATCGAAGCTTACGACGAAAATGCAAACCTTGGCTACACACCGCTTAACGCAATAAGTACAGCAGGAGATGCAATTATAAAATACGAAGGAATTACAATTACTCGCCCTACAAACGAAATTGACGATGTAATTCCTCATGTAACTTTAAACCTTACAGATAAAACAGAACGAACCGCAACCATAAAAATTGAACCTGACACAGAAAGTGCAAAAGATGCTTTGATTAACTTTGTAGGTCGATACAATCAAGCAATCGCAGAAATTAATATTCTTTCACAAAATAAACCAGAATTAATTTCAGAACTTGATTACCTTGACACAGAAGAACAAGACAGTTACAAAGAAAAACTTGGATTATTTTTTAGCGACTTTTCTCTTACAAACTTAAAAAGTTCACTTCAAGGAATTATTACAGCAAGTTATGCTGACTCAGATGAACAAGAAATTACAATGTTAAGCCAAATAGGAATTTCTTCAAATGCCACAAACTATTCAGGATACAATCCAAGTAAAATGAGAGGCTATTTAGAAATCAATGAAAAAATTCTTGATGAAAAATTAAAAAACAATCTTGATGAAATAAAAAACCTTTTTGGATTTGATTCAGACGGAGATTTAATTATTGACTCAGGAATTGGCAGTAAACTTGACAAACATTTGACAGCGTATGTTCAGTCGGGTGGAATTTTTGCTAATAAAAATTCAACATTGGACAGACAAATTAAAGCAAGTGAACAAAAAATTGCTCGCCTTGAAACTCAACTAGAACGAAAAGAAGCTGAATTAAAAAATAAATACGGAATTATGGAAAGCACTTTAAATAGTTTAGAAAGCCAATCTAATTCCCTAAATAACTTTACTAAACAACAATCTCAAAGATAAGGAATAAATTATGGACTTTTTTGTAAATGGTGAAAAATTAGACATTACTCTTCAAGATGAAAAAACAGTTGGAGATGTATTAAAAGCATTTGAAATTAGTTGCCAAGAAAATCACCTTGCAACGATTGGCGTTTCTATCGATGATAAAAATATTCCAGCTGAAGATTTTGAATCAATTTTAAATCTTCCTATTGAACAAACTTCTAAAATTGATGTCTCTGTAATTGCTGAAGTTGCAATCAAAGATAATCTTAAACAAATTGGAAATGAATTCTCAAGCCTTATTGAGCCTTTAAAAAATATTCCTGTAGAAATGCAAAGCGGAAAAGATTCTGTTGCAAAACAAACAATTATTAAACTTTCTGATGTAATGAATCTTTTTTGTAGCTTGTTAACATGGTCTAGTTTATTTCCAGAAACTTTTGGGGCATTAAAAGTTGATAATGAAAATATTTCAGAATTTCTTTCTAATTTTTCGCAGATATTAAATGACTTCAAGGATGCTTTAGAAAACTCTGATTCAGTTTTAATCGGTGACCTTGCAGAATATGAAATTTGCCCACGGTTAGAATCAATAGCAAAATCATTAGGAGAATTATAGTGGATTTTTATGTAGACCCATCAACTTCACTTACTCAAAACCCTGAAGGTTATTTTGTATTGGTGGTTCTAGCAATATTCATTTCTATAATTGTTTCAATTTACTTTTTATTGAAATATATAAAAACTCGAGAATCCACTCCTGAATATATTGAAGCACAAAAGGAAAAAATTACAACTCAAAAAGATGTTCAAAAACTTGTAAAAAAGCTTCAATTGAATTCAGACAATCAAAAACTACTTTGGAAAATCTGCAAAATTACAAAAGCAAAGAATATTTTATATTCCTTCA
>JAZUSR010000218.1:0-27809 GCA_045606765.1 Treponema sp. | reverse complement strand
ACGAAGTTCCTTTAATTGCAAACCTTATTGACCGCAAACGCTTGTACGAAATGAATCGTGTTATTTCTGACACAGCTGAATATGGTTGTTACTTGTTTGCAAATGTTGCAGCTCCAATGATGGCAAAAGATTTAATGCCTTCTTTGCACACAGACGTAATTGGTAAAGGTTTGGATTGTAAAGATTGCGCAGTAAGTAACGGTGAACTTGTAGCTGTAAATGCAGAGATTAGGAACCATCCAATTGAAGTTGTTGGTAGAAAATTGCGTGCTTACATGACAGCTATGAAACCTGTTTTGTAATTTGTAAGAACTTAAAAAATAAAAAAGCGGTATTCTTTTGAGAATCATTGTAAAATGTTTTTCAAATTGAATACCGTTTTTTTTTGAATTGTAAAAAAATTCTTTAGATTTTAGATATGAATGATTAATAATTAGCTCTTACAGGAATTCCTTTTTCTAAAAGCTCTTCTTTAATTGATGAGACTGTATGCTTTCCTGAGTGAACCATTGTAGCAATCAATGCTGCATCTGCATTTGCTTTTGTTAAAACATCAGCCATGTGTTCGACTGTTCCCCCTCCACCAGATGCAATTACAGGGACATAAACATTGTCAGCAATCAATTTTGTTAAAGTAAGTTCATAGCCTGCTTTTGTACCATCTGCATCAATAGAATTTAGTACAATTTCGCCAGCTCCTAAAGAAACTGCTTTTTTTGCCCATTCAAGTGCATCAAGGTCTGTGGCAACCCGACCACCATTTATATAAACACGGTAACCGCTTGGCATAGATTCATCCTTTGCTGCATCCATTCCCAATACAATGCATTGATTTCCAAAGACTCTAGCACCTTCTGTAATTAAACTTGGATTTTTTACAGCTTGAGAGTTAAGGCTTATTTTTTCAGCACCTGCTAGAATGGTAGAACGAATATCTTCGATAGAACCGATTCCACCTCCAACACAAAAAGGAATAAATACTTGAGAAGCAACTCGTGAAATTAAATCAAGAATAGGACCTCGCCCTCTTGCACTTGCCATAATGTCATAAAAAACAAGCTCATCAACTCCCTGTCGGTAATATTCAGCAGCCATTTCTACAGGATCGCCAATATCAATATTGTTTTGAAACTTAACACCTTTTGTTGTTCTTCCGTCTTTTACATCAAGACAAACAATTATTCTCTTTTTTAGCATGACAATTCTCCGTTTGAATCAATCTTTCCTGAACAGTAATTTTGTAAAAGTTTTAGACCATACATGCCGGATTTTTCCGGATGAAATTGAAATGCATAAATATTTTCCTTTTGAATGCACGAAGGAACATCAATTCCATAATTTGCAATTCCTTTTACTACAGAAAAATCGTCTGGTTGAATTACATACGAGTGAACAAAATAAAAATTGCTGTCCTTGGGAATTGAATTAAATAACTGGCAACCACCATTTATATATGAGATATTGTTCCAACCCATGTGAGGAATTTTTAAATTATCAGGATTATCTTTTAAAACATTTTCAAACTTTTTGATTTGACCTGGAATTAGACCAAGACATTTTGTATCTCCTTCTTCTGAATAGTCAAAAATAATTTGTGAACCAAGACAAATTCCTAAAAGTGGTTTTTTGGCTAATGCCCAATCTTTGATAAAAGAATCAAGTCCTGTAAGTTCAAGTTGCTTCATTGCATAAGTAGCATCTCCAACTCCTGGAAAAATTAATTTGTCACATTCAGTAAAATCTTTTGGATTGTCAGAAAGAATATATTTTGTTTTAAGAAAATCTAGAGCTCGTTCAACACTTTTTATGTTTCCAGCATTGTAATTTAAAATTCCTATCATAATGTTCACTTTACACGAAAAAAAAGAAAATAACAATAAATTTTTTAGTATTATTCTGAAAAGTAAATTTACAAAAAATAATTAAAAATGGTTTTGGAGATTGAATTGGATAAAAAAAATTATATTTCGTATGAAGCTCTGTTTTTATCTGTTTCGAAAACATCCACACGATAAAGTAAAGTTTTTATTTGTTCAGAAGATTCTATAAGTTTGTCAAAAATATATTTTGCGATTCGTTCTGCACTTGGATTTTGGTTAAAGACAGATTTCCCATTTATTTCTAAATCATTTAGATTTGTGTGATCAAGAATGCTAAGGATTGATTTTAAATCTTTTTTTAAGAATGTAAAATCATAAAGCATTCCACCTTCGTTTAATGATTCTCCTTTTAAGTAAACAAAAACTTTGTAATTGTGACCATGTAAATTTTCACACTTTCCATGATAGTCACGAAGAAAATGAGCTGCTGCAAAATCGTCTTCAATTCTTACTTTGTACATGATTCAAGTATAATAAAAAAATTGTTCCAAAGCAACGGTGTTATTTTTTTTTAGTTATTTTGGATGATAATTTTAAAATAGTTGGTATGGTAACATAGATAATGTTATTATTATTTTGATTTAGGGTTTAATACAAACCCTAAAAACGGCCGAGTCAAGGCCTTGAGCAAAAGCGTGCCTTGACCGGACGTATTTAGGGTTTAATACAAATCCTAAAAACGGCCGAGTCAAGGCCTTGAGCAAAGCGTGCCTTGACCGGACGTATTTGTAAAAAAAAAATTAAACATTATTCAACTTTAAGATAAAAAAGACCGATGATAAAAGTATGCCGTCTAATAGTTATGAAAAACCTGATTTTTGGTCAAGAAAAGCATTTTCGGAAGGATATCCGGCTCGTTCTGTGTATAAACTTCAAGAAATTGATGAAAAATTTTCTATGATTAAAAAAAATTATACAGTTTTAGATTTAGGTTCAAGTCCTGGAAGTTGGACAACATTTTTAATGCGAAAAATGGATGGAACTGGAAAAGTTGTTTCATGTGATTTAAATCCTCTTGCAAAAGATGTAAAGGGAGATAATTTGATATTTATTCAGGGAGATCTTAATTTAAAAGAGATTCGTGATAAAATTAAAGAAAGCGGACCTTATGATTTAGTTGTATGTGACGCTGCACCTAAAACAACTGGTAATAGAACTGTAGATACTGCTAGAAGTGAAGGGCTTGTAGAAATGGCAATTTGGTATGCACAGACTATGTTAAAGCCCGGTGGTAATTTTGTTGTAAAGATATTCCAAAATGGAGACCAACAAAAGTTGTTAAAACAAATGAGAGAAATTTTTACTAGTGCAAAAGGCTTTAAACCTGAAGCTTGTAGAAGAGAATCTTTTGAAACTTATTTGATTGGCATAAATAAAAAAATAGTATAGAATATAATTATGCGTTTTGAGTTTATCGCATTTTAATAAAGGAAATAATCATGAAAAAATCGACTGATTTAATTATAAAAGTTGCATCAAGTTTTTGTTTAGCGGCAGTATTTGCTGGAGTTATTACTTATACAGTAAAAAAGGAAAAACCTAGTAAGACGAGTACTACGGATGGAATTGGGGGTTTAGAAATTTCAGCTGTTCCACAGTATGATAATAAAACTCAAGAAGAATTTGTAAACGAAATATTAAATCAGGATACACTTTCATTGGATGATGCTGCAAGTTTGGCAAAAGATGATTTGGCAACTCTTGAAAATGCAGAAAAAAAAGAAATTGGAGATGATCTTTATTATACATCATATCGAATTCGAAAAGGAGATATGATTGGTGTTATTGCCGAAAAATATGGAGTATCTCAAGATACTTTAATTAGTGTAAATAAAATTCGTGCAACTCGTTCAATTCAAATTGGTCAAAATATTAAAATTCCTTCTCTAGATGGAATTTTGTATAGTGTAAAAAAAGATGGAGAAACAGCTGAATCTATTGCTGAAAAATATGAAGTTCCAGTAGACCATGTTTCTAAAGTAAATAAAATTGCTCATACAGCAAGTCTTTCGGCAGGACAATCTATTTTTGTTCCTGGGGCAGAACTTGATTGGATTACTCGACAGGAAATAAATGGAGATTTGTTTAGAAAACCAATTCGTGGTTATTACAGAATTTCTTCATACTATGGATGGCGTCCAAGTCCATTTTCTGGTCGTCGTCAGTTTCACGGTGGTATTGATATGGCTTGTGGTCGTGGAACTCCAATTTATGCTGCGATGGAAGGAACAATTGTAGTAAGGGGTTGGAGCAATGTTTATGGAAATTATATAATTGTTCAGCATCATTCAGGGTATAGAACTTTGTATGGACATATGAGTGCTTTTTCTAAAAAGTTTGTCAAAGGTTCTTATGTAAGAACTTCTGATGTAATTGGTTATGTTGGAAGTACGGGGCAGAGTACAGGTCCTCATGTTCACTTTACTGTATTTAAAAATGGTAGAATGGTTAACCCATATAATTTGTGGGGATAATTAAACTTTTTTGCGATAATTTATAATTATTATATAAAACAATTTAAGCCGGAGATTCAAATGAACGAAAAAATTAATAAAGTATTAATTTATATCATTGGAGCTTTGGCTTTTATTATTATCTTTTGTACTATAACGGCTTTATGTTTTGGAAAAGCTTCAATTGGGAATGCATATAGAAAAAAAGATCCTACTAGTGTTTCTCAATTAAAGTTACCAAATGAGGATTTACAAGAATTTAAAGAATTTGGTACATTGCGAGCATTAACAAAACCAGAAGATGATTCTTCTGTTGGAGTGAATTTAGTTGTAACTCCTTGGTTGTGCTATGATAAAAAAGATTCTGCTTTTTATGAAGAACTTTCGTATAAGAAAAAAAATTTAACAAATATTTTTATGACTTATTTTGCTTCTCACACTCAAAAAGAACTTTATACAATTGGTGAGAAGAAAATTAAAGAAGAACTTCTTAATCAAATAAATGAACAACTAATTTTTGGAAAAATTAAAGCAGTTTATTTTGACGATTATTTTTATTTTGATTAAAAAAAAATGCAACTTATTTTAAAATTTGGTGTCTAATTAAGTACACTAAGAAAGAGGAATTTTTATGAATCAATTAACATCAACAACAGCACAAATTATTATTTCAATTATTCCGATTGTGGGAATTGCAATTGGAGGAATTGTTATATTTTTTTACATTTTGTGGAATCATCATGAAATTAAATTGAGAATCATTAATGGAACTTATAAAACTTCATCTTTTGATTTTCGTTCATTTTCGTTGCTTGCAGGACTTCTTCTTACAGGAATAGGTTTTATTTTAACTCTATTATTCTTGATTATTGAAGGAATTTCTTATGTGTTGCTTGGTGGTTTAATTCCATTTGTTGTTGGTATTTGTTTGTTGATTTTTTATAAAGTAAATCCTTCGTTCAAAGTGAAAGATGATTAATTCTCAGAGAAATGATATTGAACATGCTGTAGCATATAAAAGAGACTCTGAATTGATAAAATCAACTCTTGAAGGAGATACAAAATCGTTTGCTAAATTGATGACTTTGTATAAAAAGAGAATTTTTATTTTAGGAATGAGTTTTTTTAAAAATGAAACAGATGCTGAGGATTTTGTTCAAGATGTCTTTATAAAAGTATATACAAAATTGAATACTTTTAAAGCCAATTCTCTTTTTTCTACATGGTTAACACGTATTGCATACAATTTGGCGTGTAATTCTGTAAATCGTCTTGATGAATATGTTCCAATTTCTGAAGAATCATTAATAAAAGATCCTTCGGATTCTCCGGAAGAAATTCAAATAAAAAAAATTACTTGTGAAGCGATTCGAGAAGCAATAAAAGAACTTCCTGCAGAATATGCTGTTTGTTTGGATTTATTCTTTTTTTACGATGTTTCTCATGCTGAAATAAGTAGAATTACGGGATTTCCTATTAATACAATAAAGTCCCACATTTTTAGAGCCAAAAAAGTTTTAAGAGATAAATTAATTGAACGAGGTTTTGTATGAGAAATGCTGAATTATGTAATAAAATGATGGATGAATATTTTAGCCTTGATAAAGGAGAACGAGTTCCTCTTAAATTAACTTTGCATTTTCTTAGTTGTAAAGATTGTAGAAATCAAGTTCGAATGTTAAAATCTGCTGAAAAAATTTCAAAAGCACCTCTTGAGATACCAGTTCCAATTGATGATTCTTCAATTGAAGCTGTTATGGCAAAGATAGATCCTATGTATAATAAATCAAAAAATCCTATTTCAATTCGTAGATGGGTAGTGTCAGGAATTGTTATGATTTTATTTATGCTTGCCTTTGGTTTAAGTCCTTATCATGAGTCTAGTAGAGCAATTACAGTTTCGTTTTATATTTTCTTTGCCGTTGCTGTTACAGTTTATTGTTCAATGTTTATAGGAACAAATATTGATTATTTTGTAAAAATGATTAATACAAAAAAATCTGACACAGATAATAGATTGTTTCAAAAAGTATTTCTTTCTTAATTGTGATTAGTTAGTAACAATAATTAAGTTTTTTCAAAGATTAATTGTTTTAATTCTTCTAGTCCCTGTCCTGTTATTGCAGAAACTTTAACATGGTCAGGGAATTGTTTTTCTATTCTTGTAAGTAAAAATTTTTTTGATAAAGTTGCACTTTCATCAGTCTGTAAAGAGTTGGGATGTACATATTCGGGATGAGTTTCATCTGTTGAATAATTTTCAGTTAATTTAGTGTCACTTTTTGATAAAGTTTGTTCTAGATTTGTCTGGTAAGAGTCGATTTTGTTTAATACAATTAATGAGTTTGAAATATTTGCACCGATTTCTTTTAGTACTTCTAGAATTGTTTCATAATGCAAAAAAATATTTGGATCATAGCTATCTAAAACGATTAACAAAAGGTCTGCATGTTTTGCTTCTTCTAAAGTAGAGCGAAAAGCATTTATAAGAGAGTGTGGAAGGTTACTAATAAATCCGACAGTATCAGTTAAAAGTACTTCTTTAAAATCATAATTTGAATTAGTCAAGAATAGTTTTCGTGTCAAGGGATCTAATGTTGCAAATAATTTATTTTCGACTAAGGTTTTTGCAGATGTAAGGGCATTGAGCAATGAAGATTTTCCAGCATTTGTATAACCACAAAGGGCAATGGTTTTTATTTTTGATTTACTTCGTCTTTTTCGTTGGACTTCACGATTTTGAACAACTTTTGAAAGTTCGTTTTTAATTTTTGCTATTCGTTCTCGAACTCCACGACGATCAAGTTCTAGCTGAGTTTCACCACTACCTTTTGAACCGTAATTTCCTCCCCGTTGTCTTGAAAATTCTCCATACATATGGCTAAGTCTTGGAAGTGAATATTCAAGTCTTGCAAGTTCAACTTGAAGAACGGCTTCTTTTGTAAGAGCACGTTTTGCAAAAATTCGTAAGATTGTTTCTTGTCTATCAAAAACTGGGAGTTTGGAAAGTTTTTCCCAGTTCCTTTGTTTTGTAGGATCAAGTTCAAAATCCATGATAATACAATCAGCATTAATTGCTTTGGCATGGGCACAAATTTCTTGAGCTTTTCCGCTTCCCATTCCGTAAGCAGGTTGTATGTCAATTTTATTTAAAATGAATGAATCTGCTATTTCCATTTCTAATGTATAAACAAGCCCCTTTAATTCTAAAAGGTTGTCATTTGGATAGCCTACGAGTAAACATCGAACTTTTTTTTGCTGTTCTTCTAAGATTTCAATCATTTGGTTAATTATACTATATTTACTTAATTATGAAAATGTAATGAAATATTTAAAATATTTTGTTTTTTGTGTGAATATCTTGTAATAAATTGCCGATAATTACATAAGAAGAAAAAAAATTAAAAATTGAGGAAATTGTGACATCTAGTCAAAAAACGGCTGTTAGCCTTTTAATATCAGTGATTCTCTTTGGGGCTTTTGTAGTTCTAGCTTATACAGGGCTATTTTCTGTTATAGATGCTCGTTTTTATGAACCTGAAAAAATTGAACAGATTCAAAATCACTTAGATATTGTTAGTGAAAATTACAATGAATATATTCAAACTCTTGAAAAACGATTTGGAATTGGTGAACATTCATTTTTAAATCAAAAAAGCGTATTGTCGTATATTGAAAATTCTCCATCTGATGAAAATGTTAAAACTCGTTCAAAACTATCTGGTGATTTATTTAGCGAAACTCCAGGCCTGCTTGGAATGCGTTTGATAGATAAAGATGGAATTAGTATTCATTATAGTACTTTTAGTACAGATATTTTAAATCGAACAAAGGAAGTTGTTTCTTATAAAAATTATTCAGAAGTTGTAACTCTTTCTGGAGAAGTAGAATTGGAATTTGAAAAAATTTCTTCTCCTGATTCATATTCAACAAAAGGAAAAGTTTGTAAAACTGTATTCGATGGAAAAGATAATCGTATTATTTTTTCATACCCATTTTATGATAGTTATTCAGCATATCGAGGAAGTTTTATTTTTTATGTAAATGCAAATGATTTTAATCGAGTATTGATTGCAAAAAAAATAATTACTTTTGGTGAAACTGGTAATTTGGTCTCGGGATTGAATGTACAGACTAGTTCATCGATAGAAAATAAAACAGATTATAAAAGTGGATTTGTTTTTGGAATCCCTCGAGTAGGAAAAGAATTATTTGAAAAGGAAATTTTATCTCGTTGGGAAAAAGGTCTTTTATCTCCGGAAAAAATTGTATTTAAAGAAAATCAAAATTCTTTTGACAGTGATGAAAAAACTTTTTCACTTTTAGAAAATAAAAATAAAGAAAGTTATTGGGTTTTGGTTTCAAGTACAAAAACCCAATTTGGATATATTGGTGGAATTTATTCTGATGATATTTTTGTTATGTCAGATGGGATTAAGATTCTTTTATTAATTTGTATTTTTGTAACATTGTTTTTAGTTACTTTTCTTCTTGTAAATTTAAAACAAGATGAAATGATTGTTATTCGTGACAGAATCAGAAAATTACAACTTGGAATAATAAGTGAATATCTTAAAAATAAAGAAGATGTAAACTGGAAAGTTGTTTCTGGAAAAATTTCAGAAAGGCGACAAGATGTTTCTTTAGAGATTTTAAGAAGCCTTGGTCGAAAAGGAAAAAAACATAGTAAGGAAGTTAATGAATTAATTAATCGTTGTTGGGATGAACTTCTTGCTGCAATGAATTTTCAATCTCGAAATATGGATAACGAAAATGTTATTTCAAATTCAGAACAGATAAAAAATATGTTGCAAGAAATTTTGTCCTCTGGTTCTATTAAAGTTCAGTCAGTTAATGTTGAATCAAGTGATGAAAAAAATATAAAACCAAGTAAAGTTGAAAAGATAAATTCTCAAGTTACCGTTGAAGAAGTAAGTGAACTTGACGAAGCTGAAGAATTAAGCGAGTTAGATGAAGTAAGTGAACTTGACGAAGCTGAAGAATTAAGTGAGCTAGATGAAGTAAGTGAACTTGACGAAGATGAAGAATTAAGTGGGTTAGAAGAAGTAAGCGAACTTGACGAAGTTGAAGAATTAAGCGGGTTAGATGAAGTAAGCGAACTTGATGAAGTCGAAGAATTAAGCGACGCAGCAGTAAGTGATATTGGTGAATTTGAAGAAGTTGAAGACTTTTTAAGTGACAAGACTGATGAAGTTGATCACAAAACTATTGTCGAAGCTGAAACTATTAGTGATGTTGAAAGAATTAATAAAGAAGTTTCTTCTGTGCATCATATATTAACAGAAGAAGATAATTTTATTATTGATAATTTCTCAATTGAAAATCCTGACTTTTCTGATTTGGATGAAGATGGGCTACAAGAAAAATCCTCTACAAAAGATGAAGTGATTGAAGAAGTTTCATTAAATGATTTTGATATTTCTTTTGATGATAATAAGATAGATGAATTAGAAGAAAAAGTTGGCTTTGCATCTTTTGAAAATACTAATAACAAAGTTGTAGAAACTAATATTGAATTTAATGTTGAACCGGAACCATTAAATTTTTCAATACTTGATAAAAAAGTAGAATTAAAACGACCAAAGATAAAAAAACAAAAGTTATTAGAAAAAGACTCTGAATATAGTATTAAAAAAATCCAAGAAGAAGTTCAATCTGCATCTTTAGTGGGTGAACAAGAAATTTTGGAACTCGTAGATTCTTCTGTTGAAATTCCATTCAGTTTAACAACTTTTGGGGCTATATCAGAAGAACCTGTTGAATTACAAGAATTTGTAGAAGTAATCCAAGAAGATGAATCTGGTGTTTATAGTATTAATCAAAATGCTTTAGAACCTGCTCCTCAAGATTTAAGTTTTAAGGATTTGGTTGATTCTGTATTGAATAAAAATTAATTTCCACTTCCAAAGCATTGTTGCATAAGTGTTACAAATAAATAGATATTTTTGTAAACTTCAACGCCAAGTTGTTTTATAGGATGTTCACAGAATTTTTCTAATTCTTTCCAGTTAATAATTAATTCACCTTTTGGTTTAGCATAATCTTCCATTACAGATTTAATGGCTTTTGCAATTACGATTAAATTTCTAGTTGCTTCTATACAAAAATCTTTTGCTTCGTCGTTTATGTCGTTGATTAAAGTTCCAATAATATTTCGAGAATCTTTATCGCGTTCTGTTCTTGGAAGAAGAGTTTTTAATTTAATTCCAATTTCACCTTCTTCTGCAATTTTTTCATCAAAAGAAACAAGTTTTTCCGATGATTCTAAAAGTGCATTATAGGCATTTGACATTGGAGTTGATAAAGTGTTCGATGACCAAGTTCCGCGGATTAAAATTAAATCGGCAAGTTCTCTTAAATCTTTTTTTATGTAATCTAAAAGGAATGCTTTGTAATAATTTAGAGGACCTGCATATAAAAATTTTCCGAGGTTTTTTCGTTCAAATTGTGCACTGTTTTGGTCAGTGTAATTTCGTAAGCGTGTAATTTCAGTTGTTCCGAAAATTTGAGAAAGTAGATTGTCAATTTTCGAATTTTGTTGTTGAGCTTGAAGTTGTTTTAGAGTGTTTTCTGCTTCGTTACGAATTTTGTCTAAGTAAGCATCTACAATTGGTTCTTCAGAAGTGAAAATATCAATTTCATATTCAGGATTTTTTGTCATTAATTTTAACATTAGCGAGAATGTTTTTGATTGTAAAATTGAACGAAGTTTGTTTGAAATTTTTGTTAAAAGATTTGCAGATATTGGTTCTTGGCCTTTAACATCTTTAAAAACTTTTAACATATCTGTCCAATCCCGAATTTCTGATACTGGTTGAGCAATACAAATAAAATCTTTTAAATCTTCTGTAATATATTCAGCATTTATTTTTTCAAAGTGAGGGGGATAATTAAATTCTCGTTCATGTAATGAAGAGTCGAATTTTTTTAGCAAAAAGTAAAAGTCATATGTACAAAAATTTTTGTATGCAATTATTTTTTTATATGTTGATTCTATTTTAGAAATTTTTTCTGAGTCGAAATGACTTAAGAATAAATCTAATTTTTCGGTGACTTGTTTTGTTAAGTCTGCAATTGGAATTGTAGATGCTAGAGATGTAATTGATTCTTTTGAAAGGTAATCAATTATTTGATGTTGTTCATCAGAAAGTGATGAATTAACAACCATATATTTGAACATATTTGGGTTTTCAATTGAGTTAAAGAGAATTTGAGATGGAGCAATAGCCTTGTAAATATCATAAAAGAGCTTTGCAAACTGAGGTAATACTTCTTCATTTTTGTAATATTTAAATTTTGATTTTGATAATTCTTTCGCAATTGATTTTAATTGTTTCTTTTTTTTGTACTCTGGATCATTAGAGGAAAATAAAGATGCGAATAGTTTTGTGAAAAAATTTTCTTCTGAATTTGACATATTTAAATAATCCGATAAAAATCAGTTGATGTCAAGTGCTCTTTATAATGTTTTTATGTAGAAAAAAAGTATTTTATTTATTTGAATAGTAAAGTTAGTTTTAAAGATTTCTATTCATTATATATTTTCATATTTTGAAAAAGAAAGAACCCCGTAATCTAATAATGATTTTGGGGTTCTTAGTTGTTTTAAAATAGTTTTTTACTATTTCCGTTGTATTAAGGATTGGTTAGTGTAAATCTTCTTTTAAAATTAGTACATGTGTTGGACAACTATCTACACATTTTTTGCATGAAGTACATTTTTCATAGTCAATAACTGGAATTCCATTAATAAGTTTTAATGCTTCTTCAGGACATTCTCGTTCACATTTTCCACATTTTATACAACCATTTTTACAATTTTTAAGGATGCTAGGTTTGTCTAATGTTCTGTTTTGACATAATGCAATAGCGCCTTTGCTTCCTTTAGGTGTTAATTGAAGTAATCCGTTAGGACAAGTTTTTACACATTTGCTACAACCTGTACATTTTGAATAATTGATAGATGGAAGTCCGTCTTCTCCAATTTTTAAGGCATCAAAAGAACAAACTTCTTCACAGTCACCAAATCCTATACAACCAAAAGTACACATTTTTGTACCACCGATTGAAAGTTTCGCTGCTGAACAAGATTTTAATCCACGATAAATTCCTTTGTCTTTTGCACATTCTTTTGAGCCTCGACATGCAACGAATGCAACTTTAGAAACAGCGTCTACATCAACACCAAGAATTTTTCCTATTGCAGTTGCAACACTTGCACCACCAGCTGTACAACCATCAGGGCTTGCTCTACCTTCTGCAACTGCTTTTGCAAAATCGTCACAACCTGCAAAACCACAACCTCCACAGTTTCCTCCAGAGAGGAGATTTCGGATTTCTTCAACTTTTTTATCTACAGGAACAGCAAATAAGTTTTTGAAGATTCCAAGAAATAGACCTAAAATGAGTGCGATTAAAAAAGAGACAATAACTGTTGCAATAATTGTTATCATATAATTCTCCCAGTCCTATTTGATTAATCCTTTAAATCCCATAAAGGAAAGTGAAAGCAAACTTGCTGTGATGTAAAGAATTGCTCTTCCTTTTAAGAAATTTGGAACATTTGAACTTTTCATTTTTTCGCGGATTCCAGACATAATAACCATTGAAAGAATAAAGCCACAAGATGTTCCTAGTGCATATACAATTGATTCTAAATAATTGTAATTTTTAGAAATACAGTTAATTGTTACCGCTAAAACGGCACAGTTTGTTGTGATAAGAGCAAGGTAAACTCCCATTGAACTGTAAAGACCTGGAGCCGATTTTTTAAGGTAAAATTCAACTAGTTGAACTAGAGAAGCAATTACAAGAATAAAAATCAATGTCTGTAAAAATTGCAGGTTATATGGTAATAAGATACAGTAGTAAATTGGGTAAGTTACCATTGTTGCAAGGAGAATTACAAAACTTGTCGCAATTCCCATTCCAAGAGATTTATCTGTTGCACTTGTCATTCCCATAAATGGACACAACGCAAGATATTGAACGAGGACAACATTATCAACTAAAACAGCTTTTAAAAATATGTTTAAGAATTCATTCATTTTGCACTTCCTTTTTTATTTATGAGATATTGGATTCCTTCTGTTAATGCTATGAGTAGACCAAATACAAAAAATCCTCCTGGTGCACCACTGAAAAATCCACAGGCAGAACTTTCAGGATAGATTTGAATACCAAATATTTTTCCAGAGCCTAAGAATTCTCTTACAAAAGAAATTACAAGAAGAACCCAAGTATAACCGATACCCATTCCGATTGCATCAAGACAAACAAGACCAATTGAGTTTTTCGATGCAAAAGCTTCTACGCGCCCCATGATAATACAGTTTACAACTATCAAAGGTAAGAATACCCCAAGAGCGTCAGATAGAGTAGGTACATAAGCATTTAATAAAAGTTGAACTATAGTAGTAAAAGCTGCAATTACAATGATAAAAATTGGTAATCGAATTGCATCTGGAATATTTTTTCTAAAGATGCTTATGATTAATTCACTCATGAATAGTACAAAAGTCATTGCAAGACCCATTCCAAGGCCGTTAAACATACTTGTTGTAACAGCAAGTGACGAACAAAGTCCAATTGAAAGAACCAAAAGAGGATTTTCTTTTAATATTCCGTTTGTAAGTATAGAAAGTTTTTTATTCATTTTTTTTCCTCCTATTTAGTCGCTTGTAAATTAGACAATGATTTTATAACTTTTGTTCCTGCTAAAATCATAGAAGTGATTCCATCTGATGTGATTGTCGCTCCAGAAATAATTTCATAATCTGAATTTTTATTAAAACTTACAAGAGGTGATAGTCCTGTAAATTGTCCGTAAAAAGTTTTTCCTTTTGATGTTTGAAATTTTGGATCAAGTGCTTTTTGTCCGTACCCAGGAGAGTCACTAGTAGAAAGAATATGAACTCCTGTGATTTTTTGCTCTGTATCAAGTCCAAGTAAAAATGAAGTTGTCTCGTAAGAAGGACCTGTTATTTTTGCAACATATCCAAGTATGTTTTTGTTTGAATCTTGAGCACAATAGATTCCGTCGATTTTAATTGAACCAAGATTTTCATTTGAAAGTGAAATAGCTTGTGCAATTAAATCATTTTCAATTGGAGTAAATTCAGTAGCTGAAGAAAATACAATTTTAAGTCCTTCTTTTTCTTTTTGAAGAGCTCTTTCTTTTATAGCAGGTGAAGTAAAATTGTTTACAATTGCAAGACAAAGGCAAGAAACTGCAGCATAAAGGCCAAGTATTAAGCCAAGTTTTAATGTTTTGTTCATTATACTTTTTCTCCTTTTTTAGCAGATTGTTTTTTTAGATTATAACCATATTTTCGTTTGCTTAATTTGTTTAAAAATGGAACAAGCGAATTCATAATTAAAATAGAGAACATTACACCTTCTGGATAGCCACCAAATTTTCGTATTAAGAATGTAATCAATCCACATCCAAACCCAAATACATAACGACCAGGTTTTGTTACAGGAGCTGTAGTGTAATCAGTAACCATAAAGAAAGCACCAAAAAGTAGACCTCCACTTAAGAGAGTGATTATAACATCATCACCTGTAAGGAATGTAAAAATGGAACAAGTTAAAATCATCATTAATGGAGCTCGCCAGTCGATTACTTTTGTAGCAAGAAGAAAAATTCCAGAAATAAGAATTGCTAGAATACATGTTTCTCCAATTGAGCCTGCGTGATTTCCAATGAATAAATTCCAATAACAATCATTTTTAGATGCAAATTGATTTACATAGTTTGAGATGTTTGCTAATGGAGTTGCAGTAGAAACCGCATCAGTAAGAGGGGCTGCCCAAGATGATCCAAGCGCCACAGGAAAACTAATTAATAAGAATGCTCTACCACTTAATGCTGGGTTCCAAATGTTACAACCAATTCCTCCAAAAAATCCTTTTGTAATAACAATTGCAAAAAAAGCTCCTAGAATTGTCATCCAAATTGGGGTTGTAGATGGTAATGTTAGGGCCAAGAGAATTCCTGTTACAACTGCACTTAAATCTTTTATTCGAACAGGTGTTTTAATTGCTTTTTGAAACAATCCTTCAAATAAAATACAAGATGTTACAGAAACAAGAATTGTAATTAAAGCAGAAAGTCCAAAATAGTAAACACCTGCAATACATTCAGGCAAAAGTGAAATTATCACTAACAACATAATTTGCCATGATTTTCTTTTTTGAGAAAAGTGAGGTGCTGGTGAAAGATAAATGTTATTTTCTTGCATTTTATTTTCCTTTTTTATCTCTTAAGATTTTCTTGCCAAGTTTAAATGTTTGAACAAGTGGTACATCACTAGGACAAACATAAGAACAAGAGCCACATTCAATACAATCAAGGAGACCACGTTTTTTAGATTCTTCGATTTCGTCAGAATTAATAGCTCTTGCCATTAGAACAGGTTCAAGTTGCATAGGACAAGCCTCGATACATTTTCCGCAACTAATACATGGCATAGGATTTAAAACAGGAGATTCTTTTTCTGTAAGGAATAAGACTCCACTTGTACCTTTTTGAACAGGAAAGTCTGCACTTGGCATTGCCATTCCCATCATTGGACCGCCATTTAAAATTTTTATAACATTGTTTTCAAGTTGAATTGGATTAGGAATTAAATCTTTGATTAATGTTCCAATTGGTACCATAATGTTCATTGGAGTTGAACAACCATCTCCTGAAATTGTTAGAGGGCGTTCAATTAATGGTTTTCCTAGTCTAAAACTTTCTGAAATTGCAACAGTTGTTCCTACGTTACAAATGATACAGCCAGTTTGGAAAGGAAGACTACCTGATGGAACTTCCTTTTTTGTAAGTGCTGTAATTAAATTTTTTTCAGCACCTTGAGGATATTTTGTTTTAACGATAGAGACTTCAATTTTATGTTTTAATTTATTTTCTTTTGAAAGTTGTTCAATTTTTTCTTGAATTGATTTTAGCAAGAATGATTTATTTGCTTCTAAGGCAATTATAGCAGGAGCATTAACAATGTGTTGAGCAATTTGAATTCCATCTAAAACTGAATCAATTTTTTCATTAAGAACAGTTTCATCAATTGTTAGATAAGGTTCACATTCTGCAGCATTTATAATCAAATGTTCAATTTTAGCTGTTGCAGGGTAATTAAATTTTACATGAGTTGGAAAGCTGGCTCCTCCCATACCTGTGATTCCTGCTTCTTTTATTCTCTCGATAGCTTGTTCCCTTGTACAAGAAAAAGGGTCAAGAATATCCATATACATTGTTTTTTCTCTGTCTGGATTTTCTTTATTTTCTTCTATTATGATACAAGGTACTTCAGCACCACCGGGTATTATGTGTGAAGTAATTTTTTTTACAGTTCCTGTAATTGATGCATGAACTGGGCAAGAAATTGGTCCTGAACCATTAGCGATGACCTGGCCTTTAATGACCTGATCTCCAACATTTACGATAGGAGTGTTTGGAGAACCTCCCATTGTGACTGGTATAGTAACAGAATTAGTTGAAGGATAGAAAAATTCTATTTTCTTTCCCCGAGAACGTTCTTTTCTGTCTTTAGGGTGAATTCCACCACGGAATGTAAAAGTTTTCATAATATTCATTTTATTCTATTTATAACAAATCGTAAAGGATGATTTTAAGAATTTGCATTATTTAAATATATGAAGTAAAATTATTGTATTATTTTTTATGGGGAATTTATATGAAGAAAGTATTTTCTATTTTTTTGATGAGTTCAATTCTTATAGGATTAACATCGTGTTCAAAATCTTTTAGAGATGTTGCAAAAGATAATGGTTTTGCATCTGGAATGGCTGTTGCTGCAGGTGATATTTTGGATCCTGAATTGGCAAAGGTTCTTAAAGAAAATTGTTCAATTTTGGTATCTGAAAATTCTATGAAGTGGGCAAATCTTCGCCCAAATAAATCTTTTTGGAACTGGACAGATATTGATAAATTAATTGAATTTGCCAATGAAAATGGAATGAAAGTAAAATGGCATGTTTTGTTTTGGCATCAACAGAATTCTCCATTTGTCTCAAGTTCTTGGACTCGAGAGCAAGCAATTTCTATGATGAATGAACATATTGAAACCGTTATGACTCGTTATAAAGGTAAAATTCAAGAATATGAAGTTGTAAATGAAATGTTTGAAGAAAATGGTTCGTTTAGAAATAATGTTTGGTATAAAACAATTGGTCCTGATTATATTGAAATTGCATTAAAAAAAGCTCGGGAAGTAGATCCTAATGCTAAATTGTATTTAAATGAATTCAATAATGAAGAAAAAGGGCACGCAAAAGCAGATGCTATGTTTAATATGATTAAAGATTTTAAAGAAAGAGGTGTTCCAATTGATGGTGTTGGATTACAACTTCATTTGGATGCTCGTTATAATTATAGTGAACAAGCTATTAGAGATAATGTTCAGCGCTATGCTGATTTAGGATTAGATGTTGCTTTTACAGAAATCGATGTAAGAATTCCTACAGATAATCCTGCAAGTTATGAACAAGCTCAAGAAGATGTTTATTTAATGCTTTATAGAATTGCAAAAGATTTTGAAGCTGTAAAAACTGTTATTACATGGGGAATTTCTGATAGACATAGTTGGGTTCCTGCAACATTCCCAGGAACAGGAAGTGCTTTGTTATATGATAAGGATTTGAAGCCTAAAAAAGTATACAATTCAATTTATGAAGAATTGAAAAAATAAGTTTTATTATTTTTTATAAAAGGTTGCCTGTTTTGTATGGCAGCCTTTTTTTTATTTAAATTATGGGCTCACGAGCCCATAGTTAAATCGTGCCACTACGCGCCACTAGTTAAAAGCCCGAACACTACAAACATAATTGTTATTGGTGTCCTTGGTGTCGAATAACATACCGCCATCGAAGAAAATCAGTACCCGGGCGTCATTATCGTCGGAAGGGTCCTGACAACAAGACCAGTACCATTTTGTTCCAAACTGGCTTCCGCCTGCTTTTGTAAGGCTTGTATCTACTGCAGTTTTGTTCTGATAGATTGTGTACAGTTCTGCCACTGTTGGTAAATACCAGCCTGTTGCAAGGTCTCCTTCAAGACCATTGTTAGCACCATAATTTCTGCAATAGTTCCATGCAGGGTAATTCTCAGGATTGCTCTCTGCATCAGAACAGGCTTCTTTTAGTATTTCCCAGCCGTCACTTCCTTCCGTGTAGCCGCTTGTGTTATCTCCCTGTAAAGCAGTTATGTTTGGGCTGTAACCAGCGGCACTACTTGTGCACCATGCAAGACCGTTATGAACAATTCCTACGCCAAGGGATGGTTTGTCATTCGTTGCGGCACGAACAATTACGGCGGCAACTGTACCACTTTCTGGAGTCTCATCTTTAGACAAAATTGTTCCGTCTTTTAAGACAAAGTCGCCTACTGCACATTTACTGTAATCAACTCCGTTGTTACCTGTTCCTAATGAACCAGTAGCAAATTCGTTTCCAGATGAACCATCTGAACATCCTGCAACTGCAAGTGCCATTACCATTACCGCAAGTGCGGCAAACCATTTGTGTTTTTTCATAAAAACCTCTCTTAGTAAAAATAGTTATTTAAAACAAAAAAGGCACATTTCTCCGCCCAAAAGCAGAAACCTGTGCCTTTTAATATTTTCTACTATTATTGTTGTATGTATATTCTTCGCCTAGAGAACTGAGAAACGCTACCCTTTTCCGATTTTTGTGTCAATACCATACTTAAGTATTATAACTCAAATTTCGTGGAAATGGAATAAGGTTAAACAATAAATATTACGGAACTTTTGATTCTTTAGTTCTTTGAGGTCTATTATGGACAAAATCCCTTGCGAATGACAGAAGAATCGCATTTCAAAATCGCCCTGCGATTTTAAAAACCCGAGTTTCAACTTATTCGCAGTCCGCGTACATTTCTGCGCCGCGAAACCGTTGAAACTCGCATCAAACAACTAGAGATTATCAAAGAATCAGCACCACCCGTCAAACGGGTGGTGCTGATTTAGGGTTTAATACAAACCCTAAAAACGGCCGAGTCAAGGCCTTGAGCAAAGCGTGCCTTGACCGGACGTATTTAAATTGACATAGCGAATCGCTGATTCGCGTCGCACGTGGTACTATCAATAAAAGAAGTTCTTTTGAAATTTACACGTGCAGACGGCGCGGTAGAAAAGAAATTGTTATCTTGAGTACTTTTAATGATTGAATCATAAGCGGGAGATAGGAGCAGACCAAAGAACATCACGTCTTGCCTTACCCAAGTGGTACCGCCAGTGCAGTTCTTTAGGGCTGCCCCGATAGCCCGCGTTGTGTGTTTTGAACTAAAACTCGATGGCACGGTAGAAAAGAGATTGTTATTTGAAAAGTAATTCACGCGCCGCTATTTTCTACTATCTTCCGACACGAAGTTTTGCATCGCGAAACTCCGACGGCGCGGTAGATATGGATGTTTTTTTTTCTAAGGTAGTTTACGCGCCGCAAGATGAGAAAATAGAATAAAGTTCAAGATTTCGTTCGTCTATTAATTGTAGCGAATCGCTGATTCGCGTCGCACGTGGTACTTTTGATAAAAGAAGTTCTTTTGAAATTTACACATGCAGACGGCGCGGTAGAAAAGAACTTCTTATCTTGAGTACTTTTAATGATTGAATCATAAGCGGGAGATAGGAGCAGACCAAAGAACATCACGTCTTGCCTTACCCAAGTGATACCGCCAGTGCAGTTCTTTAGGGCTGCCCCGATAGCCCGCGTTGTGTGTTTTCAACCAAAACTCCGACGGCACGGTAGAAAAGAAATTGTTATTTGAAAAGTAATTCACGCGCCGCTTTTTTCTTCTATCTTCCGACACGGAGTTTGCAATTATATAGAATTGACATAGCGAATCGCTGATTCGCGTCGCACGTGGTACTATCGATAAAAGTTATTCTTTTGAAATTTACACGTGCAGAGGCACGCAAGAATGGATGCTTTTTTTCTAAAGTAATTCACGCGCCGCGTTGTATTTTATCCACTTTTAAATTAAAATAAAAAATATGAACGCACTTGTTTTAAGCGGAACGAACAATTTATTTACAGTTGAATGTTCTGACGGGATTATCCGCCAATGCACAATCAAGGGAAAAGTTATAAAAACAGATAAACAATATTACAATCCTCTTGCCCCAGGTGATTATGTAGAAATCGAAATTGACCCAATCAACAATGACAAAGGTCAAATCACAAATCTTTTGCCCCGTAAAAACACTTTTGCCCGATGGAACATCAAAGGGAAAGCACCTCAACTTTTAGCAAGCAACCTTGATTATTTGATTCTCGTTACAACTCCTGACGAACCACCTTTTAGACCTCGGTTCATTGACAGAGAATTAATTCAAGCCGACATCGCAGGTATTACTCCGATTATTGTTTGTAATAAATGTGATCTCGATGCAGCAAACAACCCTGATATCATCGAAAGACTTTCAACATGGGAAAAACTTGGATACACAGTTTTAAAAGTTTCAGCAAAATCAAAAAAAGGTATTAAAGAACTTGTAAACTTTTTAAAAGGAAAAACCTGCGCCTTAGTTGGACAATCAGGAGTAGGAAAATCTTCACTCGTCAATTCCTTAGATAAAAGTTTTGAATTAAAAACAGGGGAGCTTTCTAAAAAATATGGAAAAGGGCAACATACCACAACAAAAGGTTCTTTGATGCACATTGCTTTAGACGAATCTTTAATCAATGGAAAAACCAGCGCCTCTTCATCTATCATTGACACACCAGGAATAAGAAGATTTATTTTAAACGAAATTGAATGGCAAGATGTAGCTCTATATTTTAAAGAAATAAAACCATATTTAGGCACCTGCAAATTTGGCGCTAGTTGCTCTCATCTACACGAACCAGGTTGTCAAATAATTGAAGCTGTAAAATCTGGTAAAATTACAAAAGATAGATACGAAAGTTGGAAAAGGATTTCTAACGAAATTAAAACAGGCAACTTTGATGAATAAAAAAAGGCACATTCTTAAAAATAGAACTCTATCAAGTTTTACATTTAAGATGTGCCATTTTTATAAAATAAATTCTTAGCAATAATTATTTATTATATTTTTCAATACTTCGATCCCCAAAATTAAATACTACACCAAGATAGAATTCAGTTTTTAACCCACTTGAAATTTCATAATCAATAGATTCATCTAAAGAATCACTAGCTAAACCAGAATAAAACAATCCATCTTTATCAAATGAAATATTTGTTCCAGCACAAAGACCAAAATGGAAGCCACCTTTATTTACAAACCAAAATCTATACCCAAGCCCAACATTGATACTTGTTGCAAAAGAAAGAAAGCTTTCCTCATCTGTATCTTCATCTAAATCCTGAATTAGATACAACAAATCAAATTTTACACCAGGAGTAACAACAAATGAATGGCGTTCACCAATATTAAATCTAATTACAGGTCCAATTAAAAATGCTAATTCCGTAGCAAACCCTTTCATTGTATCTGTTGCATCATCTTTTTCAAAAATAGCTTTTGAAGCAAAATCGCAACCAAAATTAACATTTAACCCAAGATCAATAAAAGAACATGGAGAACCAAAGAAAAAATTAGCATCAACTTCAGTACCAATATATGACGGCATTTTAAATATCATTTGCTGTTCAGGAACAACACCATCTGAATCACTTTCCAAAGCCATCAAATTAATTGGAGAAATAAATAATCTCTGACTTAATTCAACATTTGCAAAAACACTTGCAGACAAAAAGAATACTGCAAAAACTAAAAATAATCTTTTTTTCATAAAACATCTCCTTAAACTTTATTTATATACTTATATATACTAACAAAACTATTTTTTGTCAACATAAAAAAACAGCTTCTTCCGAAGAAGAAACTGTTATTGGAACATTAAAGTTTTAATGTTTTGTTTTTATCCAAAAATTGGTCTAACTTTAATTACTGTGTCAATGTTTGCAAGAGCACGTAAAGTTTCTTCAGAAACAACGCCGTCTACATCCATTACGTTGTAAGCAAGTTCACCTTTTGCCTGGTTAATCATACCAGAAATGTTTAATTTTGCTTCACCCAAAATTTTTGAAAATTTAGAAATTACATCTGGAACGTTTTTGTGTGCAATACAAATGCGAGTTCCGCCAGCTGGAATTGGATTTTCGTTTACTGTTTTTGGGAAGTTTACAGAGTTTACAATGTTTCCGTTTTCCAAGAAATCTCTTAATTGATTAACAGCCATTACAGCACAGTTGTCTTCTGCTTCTGGAGTAGATGCTCCAAGGTGTGGAAGACAAATTACGTTTTCTTTGTTCAACAATTCTTCTGCAGCAAAGTCTGTTACTAAACAAGCAACTTTGCCACTTTCCAATGCAGCAAGAATGTCTGTGTTGTTTACAAGACCACCACGAGCAATGTTAATAATTCTAACACCGTTTTTCATATTTTTGATTGAAGCTGCGTTAATCATTCCTTTTGTGTCTGCTGTTTGTGGAACGTGAAGTGTAATGTAATCTGATTTTGCGTAAACTGCATCTAAAGTTTCTGGGTGTTTTACATTGTGATCAAGGCTCCATGCGGCATTTACAGACAAGAATGGGTCATAACCAATTACTTCCATTCCAAACTTAATTGCAAGATTTGCTACCATTGCACCAATTGCACCAAGTCCAACAACACCAAGAGTTTTACCTTTTAATTCTGGTCCAACAAATTGACTTTTTCCTTTTTCTGCCAAATCAGGAATTTCATCACCTTTTCCTGCAAGACCATTTGCCCAAGCGTTAGCTTTAATTGCAGGACGGCTAGAAAGCAAAAGAGCCATCATTACTAATTCTTTAACAGCGTTTGCGTTTGCACCTGGTGTATTAAAAACAACAATTCCTTTTTCTGTTAATTCTGGAATTGGAATATTATTTGTTCCAGCTCCTGCACGAGCAACAGCTTTTACAGTTCCAGGAAGTTCCATGCTGTGCATATCTTGTGAACGAACCAAAATTGCATCTGCATCATTAATGCTAGAAGCACATTCATAACTATCTCTTGGGAATCTGTCTAATCCACAAGCAGCAATTTTATTTAATGTTTGAATTTTATACATAATATTAATCCTTATTCTTCAAAAATTAATTTTCTTTAGCAAATTTTTCCATAAAGTCTACTAATGCTTTTACACCTTCAAGACTCATTGCGTTGTAAATACTTGCACGCATACCACCAACTAAGCGGTGACCTTTTAAGTTCATAAATCCAGCAGCTTCAGCTTCTTTTACAAATTTTGAATTGATAGCTTTTTCTTTTGCAACACTTTCTTCGTCTTCTGCACCAGTTGAATATTTTGTTAAGAAAGGAACATTCATTAAAGAACGGCTTCCTTTTTCTGCTGTTGCACGATAGAAATCAGAATTATCAAGATAGTTGTAAAGATAATCAGCTTTTTCTTGATTGCGTTTAAGCATTCCTTCTGCACCACCATTTTTTTCAATCCAGTGAAGAACTTTTCCAAGAACATAAATTGTGTAACAAGGAGGAGTGTTGTACATACTGTCATTTTCTGCGTGAGTTTTGTACATAAGCATAGTTGGAGTGTCTTTGCGTGGAGTGTCAGTAATCAAATCTTCACGAATAATCACCAAAGTTACCCCCGCAGGAGCCAAGTTCTTTTGTGCACCAGCAAACAAAAGTCCAAATTTGCTAACATCCAAAGGTTCACTTAAAACACAAGAAGAAATATCAGCTACTAAAGGAATGTCTCCTGTTTCTGGAAGATATTCGTAGTGAGTTCCCATAATTGTGTTATTCAAACAAATGTATGCGTAATCATAATCTCCTTCAATTTTTTCAACTTTAGGAATATATGAATAATTTTTATCTTTTGAAGAAGCAATTGTAGTAACTTCTACACCAAGTTTTGCAGCTTCTTGAGCAGCCTTTTTAGCCCAAACACCAGTTTCGATGTAAGCAGCTTTTCCAGTTTTAATACCAAGGTTTTGAGCAACCATTGCAAACTGAGTTGAACCACCACCTTGAACAAATAAAATTTTATAATTTTCAGGAACGTTCATAAGTTTACGAATCATAGCTTCTGCATCCTGAATAATTGGTTCATAAGCCGACGAACGGTGACTCATTTCCATAACAGACTGACCAGTTCCGTTATAATCCATCATTTCTGCAGCACATTCAGCTAAAACTTCTTCTGGTAAACAAGAAGGACCAGCACTAAAATTCCAAACTCTAGCCATACAAATAACCTCTTTTTATATATTTTTTTCTGGGCAAATACGTCCGGTCAAGGCACGCTTTGCTCAAGGCCTTGACTCGGCCGTTTTTAGGGTTTGTATTAAACCCTAAATCCCAAAGTTTTGTTCACTATGTTCACAAAACTTTGCGTCGGGCCTTCCGAGTTTCGCTAACGCTCATCCGCTTCACTCATGGCAACAAATCTTTTTTTGCTTTGTCATTCTCGTCTTCATCCTCGCGCTTGACACGAGAATCGTACCCGGGAATCTTAATATAAGTTGCCATTCGCTCCAGTGGACGCCTTCGGCGACTCTCCACGCCCTTTTGCTATTTTACAGGTTGTGTTCCAACAGAAAGTTCCATTAAAGAATTTACAACCGATAAATTAATTACCTTAATATTTTTAGGAACTGCCAAAACAACATTTGTCATATTCACAATTCCTTTAATTCCGCTTAAAACTAAACGATCAGCCATACTTTGTGCAGTTTCTGCAGAAACAGTCAAAATCGCATATTCAATTTGACTTTGCGGAATTACAACATTCATCTTTGACGCAGGATACAAAGGAAATGAAGCACTCAAAATTTCAGTACGATTGACATTACTATCAAATCCTGCAATTACCGAAAAACCACTATTGAAAAAAATACTATTTTCCAAAAGTGCTGCCCCTAATTTTGCAAGACCTACGATACAACACTTATGCAAAATACCCCGATTTTTCGAATCTTCATCATCTTTGGCAATATTCAGCGTAAGACAAATCTGTTCTAAAAGTTCAGAAACCTCATATCCATTTGAAACACCACCGATATATCCTAGTGAAGAAATATCTTTACGAATCGATGCATTTGACCAACCTGTCATCTGTTCAAGTTGAACTGAAGTAATGCGTTTTGATTTTACATGTCGCAAAATCTGTGCAAGTTCTACAAGTCGCTTGCGCGATGGTTCTGAAATTTTTTTCATCTAAAACTCTTCATTTTTTTCTGTGAAAAAAGTATCAATATGGATATAAAACAATCTTGTTTTAATTTACAAAATATATATTTCCAGGTCAACTAAAAGAATTTAAATTTAGGCTGAATTTTTGCAAAAAAAGGGGAAAAAGACAAAAAAAGTTTACTTACTGTGAAAAAATTCTCAATAAATAAACTTTTCCTGTAAACTTTGAATTGATTTATTATTTTTAATAAGTTTCTTTTTCGTTTAAAAATAATGAATCATCAAACATCGAAACAACATCCCGTTCAAAAGATGAATCAAGTCGAGCTTTATACTTTGCAATATTACTTACATATAACAAAGTTGATTTTGGAGTCTGGTTATTTTTTACACGAGCAACACCTGCATTGTACATCGCAACTGCCAATAAATCATCTTTTGCAATACGACGACAAAAGTTTAAATGCTTCATTCCATATCGTGCACTTACATCAATATTAAAAAAGTCTTGCTCTTCAAGTTGTGGAAAACTTCTATCATTCAACTGAAACAATCCACGATCAACCGAACCATTTTTATTTACATTTCGTGCAGTAGATTTAAATCGGCTTTCTGTATATGCAAGGGCAAAAGCCAAACTTGGTGGAATTCCTTCTCTATCACAAGCTTTCAAAATTGCATTAGCAACTTCACGACTTCCGGTAATTCCAATATAAAACCATTCTACAGCACCACGAGTCTGGGGATTACGATAAAAATCCAATCCTTTATCTCCAGAAGAAACGCTTTCAAAATTTAAATAATCACGAATATATTGATTATCTATATCTGAAATAAAATCCGAATTCCCATTTGAATCTGTCAAAAAATTTGCAGTATACGCAATTTGTAAAGCCACATTTTGATTTTCTTCAGGAACAACACTATCATCATTTACATACGCAATAGGTTCTTCGATAGCAGGGCAAAAAACTGAAATAAACACGCATAAAATAAGTATAAACACTAACAAAAGAAGGCTTGCGAAAAAACTATTTTTAAATCCTGATTCGTTATAAGATCCTTCCATAATTAAAAATAAAAACTCCTGTTTTTATAAACTTTACACTCTCCATATTTATTTTCAAAACAACAAGTGTAATTCTTACACAAACGAAATAAAATATCAAGTGAAATTTCTGAAAATCATTACATTTTATACATTTTTAAGCACATATTTACAAATATCTGAATTATTTGCAAAATCTCCAAAATTTCTATATAAATCTGCACAAACTAGAATAATTTTTACATCAATTTTCAAAATCGTTAATCCCCAGTAAAAACCGTCCGCAAAAAAAATCAATAAAAATAAATTCTATTTTTAAAATCAGAATCTAAATTTGAAAAATCATAAAAGCTTGCATTTTTTACAAAATAAATATAATGTCCATGTTTTTTTAAAAGTTCATCAATTAAAACAAAAACTTTATTTACAGAATCATCTTCAATAAATTTTTCATTAATATCAATTCCAATTACACTTGCACAATCTTTTACACGGCGAGTTGCATGTTTTATCGAATCTATATAAGTTACAACTTTATCATCATAAGACTTACCAGATGCAATTTTTTGAATATCACTTTCTTTGAGCCCTGGAATGATATTTAAAATTACAAATTGATTTTTCTCTTCCATAACTTTTAGAAAATCACGAAGTTTTGCCAAATACTCTTCATTGTAACATTCTGGCTCAGTTTCAATTTGACTTTGATTAATCAAAAGTCTAAAAAAAGAATTTTCCAATAAATTATTTTCTGAATCAATACTTGTAATATCTACAAAATTTGGAATAACATTTTTTCCATCAATCGTAAAAAGTTTATTATTTTCTAATTTAAAAAGTGGATCTAATTTCATAATCTTTAATCTACAATAAAAAAAGCCTCTATGCAACTAAGATGCATAAAGGCTTTTCCAACAAATAAAACAGATTACTATTCTGTTAAGATTTTAATAACTTCTGCTTTATCTTGAGTATTCAAAATTTCTTGACGTTTTTCTGGGCTCTTGAAGAGTAAACTTACTTCTGCCAAGAACTGAAGGTGAGGCCCTGTTTTGTTTACAGGAGAAAGTGTCATAATAAAAATTCTACATGGTTCTTGATCCAATGAATCAAAATCAACTGGGTTGTCAGAAATACCAATACAAGCAACTAAATCTGTTACTGTGTCTGTTTTTCCGTGAGGAATAGCAATTCCGTGTTTCAT
>JAZUSR010000217.1:0-2788 GCA_045606765.1 Treponema sp. | reverse complement strand
TATACCATTATATGTTATAATAAATTACTTGAATAAAAATATTAGAGGTTTAAGTATGAAAGTTTTAGTTATTGGTGGTGCAGGTTATATTGGTAGCCATGTTGTAAAAGAATTAATGAAACAAGGCCATAAAGTTACAGTTTTTGATAATTTATCAAGTGGATTACTTCAGAATCTTTTTTCTGAAAATGATTTTATTTCTGGAAATATTTTATCTAAAGAAGATTTAGACAATGCTTTTAGTCGAGGTTTTGATGCTTTTATTCATTTAGCAGCTTTTAAAGCAGCTGGCGAATCTATGATTAAGCCTGAAAAATATTCAGTAAATAATATTACTGGAACATTAAATATATTAAATTCTGCTACAGAACATGGTTGCAAATATATGGTATTTTCTTCAAGTGCTGCTGTTTTTGGAGAGCCTCAATATTTACCAATTGACGAAAGTCATCCAAAAAATCCTGAAAATTTTTATGGTTATACAAAACTTTCTATTGAAGAGTTTATGAAATGGTATGATAAAATTAAAGGTCTAAAATTTGCAGCTCTTAGATATTTTAATGCTGCAGGCTATGATCCGGAAGGCGTTTTGTACGGTCTTGAACAAAATCCTGCAAACCTTCTTCCAATTATTATGGAAGTTGCTTGTGGAATGCGAGAAAAAATGAAAATTTTCGGAAATGATTATGATACTCGTGATGGAACTTGTATTCGTGATTATGTTCATGTTTCTGATCTTGCTGTAGCACATGTTAAAGCTCTTGATTATATTACAAAGAATAATGAAAGTCTTACTGTTAATCTTGGAAGTGAGACAGGAACTTCTGTTACAGAAATGGTTGATGCAGCTAGAAGAATTACAGGGCATCCAATTCCTGCAGATTATGTTGAACGTCGCCCAGGAGATCCAGCTTGTCTAGTTGCTTCTGCAAAATATGCTCAAGAAAAATTAGGTTGGAAGCCTTTGTATTCAGATATTGATACTTTGATTGATAGTACATACAAAGCATATCAAAAATATAATTCAGGAAAGAAATAATTTTATAGGAAAATAAAATGATTGCAGAATTTGATTCATTAAAAAAAACTATTTGCGAAAATAAAGATGAATACATTAAGCTTGAAAAACTTTTGACTTCAAAAAAAGCTCTTGCACCAGAAAATGGTGGTGATGGTGAACTTGAAAAATGTTTAGCTCTGCAATCATTTTTAAAAAGTCATGGGTTTACAGATTTAAAACGATATGATGCGCCAGATTCTCGTGTTTCAAGTGGAATTCGTCCAAATTTAGTTGCAACAATTGAAGGTGAAAATTCTGATGACGATGATTACTCAATTTGGATTATTTCGCATTTGGATGTTGTTCCTGCTGGGGATTTGTCTTTGTGGAATACAGACCCATGGGATGTGATTGAAAAAGATGGAAAATTATTTGGTCGTGGTGTTGAAGATAATCAGCAAGGACTAGTTTCTGGAGTTGCTGCTTGTCTTGCATTTTTAAAAAATAATGTAAAGCCAAAACATACTGTCAAATTACTATTTGCTTCTGATGAAGAAGTTGGAAGTAAATATGGAATTATTTGGCTTTTAGAAAATACAGATTTGTTTAAGAAAAATGATTTAATAATCATTCCAGATGGTGGTGACTCTAAAGGTGAAACAATTGAAGTTGCAGAAAAAAATATTATTTGGTTTGAGTTTACAACTGTTGGAAAACAATGTCATGGTTCTCGCCCTGATGAAGGAAAAAATGCTTGCCTTGCTTCTTCAGCCCTTGCAGTTAGATTGAATAAAGAATTAAAAGAGACTTTTAATAAAAAAGATGTTTTATTTACTCCTGATTATTCTACTTTTGAACCAACTATGCGAAAAGCAAATGTTGAAGGAGTAAATATTATTCCTGGTAGCGACATAATGTGCATGGACTGCCGAATATTGCCATGTTATACATGTGAACAAGTTATTTTAAAAGTTAGTGAGATTTGTAAGTCAATTGAAAATGAGTTTGGAGTATCAATTACTTTTAGACAGTTGCAAAAAGCTCAGTCTGTTGCAACTTCAAAAGATGCACGGGTAGTAAAAAAGTTGTCATCGGCTTTAAAATCTGTTCATAAAATAGATGCAAAAATTATTGGAATCGGTGGTGGAACTGTCGGTGCAGAACTTCGTAATAAAGGGTTTGATTGTGTTGTTTGGGGAACTTTAGATGAAACTGCACATATGCCAAATGAATACTGTATAATTGATAACATTATAAAAGATGCGTTGACTTTAGCAAAATTAATGTTTGAATAATAGGAAAAGTTTTTTTGAAAAAAATAAGATTTTTAATTTTACTATTTATAACTTTTTCTCTTTTTAATTCTTGTATGACCATGGCAGATTATGATTATACAGAAATAGATACTGCTATTAATTCATCAGATTATATAACTGCTTCAGATTTTTTAGATAAAAATCAAAATCGTTATTATTCTTCAAAAGAAAATGTTCTTTTGTATTTAGATCAGGGAATTATAAATCACTTTCTTGGTGAATATGAAAAAAGTAATGAACAGTTATCACTCGCAGAAACAGAAATTGAACAAAATTTTACTAAAAGTATTTCGCAAAAAATAGGGCAAAATATAATTAATGATAATATTGTAGAATACGCAGGGGAAACTTATGAAGATATTTATACTAATAATAAAGAAAGAGTAAAGAATCTTTTTAATGAAGCTTTTGACGGTGAGCAATCTTTAGTTCGAACAGATTTCTTAGCTAAAATTGAAAAAGAAGAATTAAT
>JAZUSR010000216.1:0-6029 GCA_045606765.1 Treponema sp. | reverse complement strand
CAGATGCAATCAGATTTTATAAATCACACGGTTTTCAGCCAACTGGAAAAAGACAACTAGAAGAAGGTACTACTGAATACTTAGTGATGTTAAAAAGAAAGTTTTTAGATAATTGACGAATTGAAATTTAAGACATACAATTTGCCATAACAAAAGTTCATAGCTGACAGGTACACTGGTCTGCTTTTAGGGGGAAAAATGAAATTTAAATTAGGTAAAAGTTTAAAAAATGATTATGTTTTTTTATTATCACTAGTTTCTTTTATAATTGTATTAGGATTTTTAATATTTTTTTCTATAGGGCCGCAATCACATAGATTAATAAATTTAGAAAAAATATTAAAAGATGGAATAACTAATTTTAATTTAGCGGATTCAATACTTTTAATTATATATGGAATAATAATAATTGCATCATTAATATGTTTTGTAAAAAGATTCTTATATTTAAAATCTTTTTCAAATAATTGCCAAACCACAATTGCAAAAGTAGTAAATATTAATTATATAAAAGACAGATGTGGTGTTGATGTCACATTTATGTTTGAAGGAGAACTTTGTAAAAAACATTTTGCAATAATGAACAATTCTCAAACAAAATTTATTCATATAGATTCTGAAGTAGAATTAATAATAAAGGATGGAAACCCTAAAAAGTCATTAATAAAAGAATTATATTTTGATAATGAATAATATCAAAAACCAAACATAATTTTCGTAGCAAAAATTTCGGTCAACCTCTTTTCAGTACAACCAATTATTATAACTACAAGTTATTAGTGTGAAATTGAAAAAATGAAAATAAAAAAATATTAAAGCATGAATAAATTCTAGAACAGATACTACTTGCCACCGAGAACCCCGATAACAAGTTTATATCTGTCCAAATCAATTGAAAATCATTAATAGCTTGTCGTATATACCTGTAAAGATTTACAACACTACTATCGAGTCATTTTTCGATAAACAGTTCTCTTTGGAACTCCAGCTTCTTCTCCAAACTGTTCTTTCTTCCATTCTGCATATTCAGACCAGTTTCCTTCAAAAAATCTTACTTCTGAATTATTTTCAAATGCAAGGATATGTGTACAAATTCTATCTAAGAACCATCTATCGTGGCTAACAACCATTGCACAACCTGCAAAGTCTTCTAAAGCCTCTTCAAGGGCGCGCACAGTCTGAACATCTAAATCATTAGTAGGTTCGTCAAATAATAGAACATTTCCACTTTCTTTTAACATCATTCCTAAGTTAAGGCGATTTTTTTCTCCACCAGATAATACACCAACTTTTTTATTTTGGTCAGGACCTGCAAAATTAAACCATCCACAATATGCATGAGCATTTACTTCTCTTACACCACCTTCAAGTGCGCGCCCCTTTTCGTCAACAGCACCAAGCTTAACTAAATCAGCACCACCACCTAATGTTTCATAAACAGTTTTATTTGGATCAAGTCCACTTCGCATCTGATCAACATAAACCAACTTTACAGTTTGACCAACTTTAATTTCTCCACTATCAGGTTTTTCTCCACCTTCAAGGCCTGCTGCATCCACAATCATTTTAAACAAAGTTGTTTTACCAGCACCATTTGGTCCAACAATTCCCACGATTGCACCTGCAGGAATATGAACATCCAAATTTTCAAACAATAATTTATCCCCAAATGCCTTTGACACACCTTCAAAATCAATAACCTGATTTCCAAGTCGTGGACCTGCAGGAATAGAAATTTGAGTATCTTTCAACTGAACTTTTGAACCTTGGGCCATCAATTCATTATAACGAGTAATATGTTCCTTATGCTTTGCCTGTCGGCCTTTTGCACCCATATGAATCCATTCTAACTCACGTTGAATTTCTTTTTGGCGTTCAGACTCATGCTTATTTTCAAGAGCCAATCGCTGATTTTTTTGTTCGAGCCAAGATGAATAATTTCCTTTAAATGGATATCCTTCTCCACGATCAAGTTCAAGAATCCAACCTGCAACATCATCAAGAAAATATCTATCGTGAGTAATAGCAATTACAGTACCTGGATAATCATGAAGATGTTTTTCAAGCCATGCAACTGTCTCTGCGTCTAAGTGGTTCGTAGGTTCGTCCAATAATAAAATATCTGGCTTTTGAAGAAGCAATCGACATAAAGCAACACGACGGCGTTCACCCCCAGAAAGAACATCAACCACCTGCTCTGGAGGAGGACAACGAAGAGCATCCATTGCAAGTTCAAGATTATTATCAAGATTCCAAGCATCTAATAAATCAAGTTTTTCCTGAATATCAGCTTGACGAGCACATAATTTATCAAAATCTGCATCTGGATCGCCAAAAGCTTCATTTACCTTATCAAATTCAGCAAGTAAATCTGTAATAGGTTTTACACCTTCTTTTACAACTTCCATAACAGTTTTACCAGGCTCAAGTTCTGGCTCTTGTTCAAGATAACCAATTGTATAACCAGGAGCTAAAGATGTTTCTCCAGTAAAATCTTTATCAATCCCTGCAAGAATTTTAAATAGACTTGATTTACCCGAACCGTTTGGACCTATAACACCAATTTTTGCACCATAATAATATGAAATACCAATATTTTTAAGAACAACCTTAGTTCCGTAAGCACGACTAACATCATTCATTGTATAAATAATCTTCTTATCATCAAAAGTTTTTGCCATTTTTTTCCCCATATAAAATTTTTTATAGTAACTAATTTACTTATCTAAAACAATTCCATCCTTTTGTTTTAATTCCTTCAACCCATTTAGATGCATACATTTTTGCACCTTCTAAATCATGATCTCGATAATTTCCACATTCTTCTTCTGTAGTAGCTGGAATTGGTTTATCCCAAACTGCAACTTTTGATAAAACATTCAACAAGTGATTTGCAATTTCTTCTTCACTTTTATCACCCCAAACAGTAAAATAAAATCCTGTTCGGCAACCCATTGGGCTTAAATCAATTACACCTTCCATTTCATCACGAATATATTCCGCCATAAGATGTTCCAAAGTATGAATTGCACCAGTAGACATAAATTCTTTATTTGGTTGACAAAATCTTACATCAAATTTTGTAACAATATCACCTTTTTGACCTTCTTTTTTTGCAGCCAATCGAACAAAAGGAGCTACAACTTTTGTATGATCCAAATTAAAAGAATCAACATTATATTTCTTTTCCATAATTCACTTCTCCATAAATTTATTTTTAGAAACTTAAAAAGTTTTAATAAATTGCTCAACAAAGTTTGCACTAATTTCAGCGGCTTCTTCTTCATTAAAATTATAAACTGATTCAACATTATCATCTGCCATATCAGACATACAACGAATAATTACAAATGGAATCTTATTTATAAAAGCAGTTTGTGCAATAGCACACCCTTCCATTTCTACACAAGCAGGATTGAAAGTATTTTTTATAAATTCTTTACGCTCGCCACCAGAAATAAATTGATCTCCAGAAGCAATTCTTCCAGAAATCATTTTATGATTTTTTGAAATTTCTGACATACTAAAAGCTTTCTTCGCTTTTTCAACCATTTGAATATCTGCCTTAAATTCTAATTCAAGTCCAGGAATTTGTCCAACCGGATAACCAAAAGATTGAACATCAACATCGTGATAAACAGCATGTTCCGACACAACAAAATCAAATATACCCAAACCACTAGCCATAGCTCCAGCAATTCCAGTATTAACAAGATGTGAAATACCAAAATTTGAAATTAACAATTGAGCACAAATACAAGCATTAACCTTTCCAATTCCACACTGAGCAATTATAACATCTTTTCCGTGTAATTTTCCTACATGAAACTTCATAGAACCAATTGTTTCAATATTATAATCTTCCAATTTTTTACACAATGAACTAACTTCACTGATCATTGCACCTAAAATCCCAATTTTCATTTATACCTCACACTTTAGATTATTATATAATGAATTAAAGAATTTTCAAGATTCGTAGTATCTCTTACCATTTTATTTTTCCACAACCACCATCTTTATGCAAAGTTTTGCAAAAAACCGTAATAAACCGCAAAAAATCGAACAATTTTGCAAAAAATTGTAAAATTTTACCAAAAAAAATACAAAATGTTTACAAAATCACTTGAACATAATTAAAATATATAATATTCTATCATCAAGCAGCAAGCAATTTGTTTTTTCAAAAGAACCGCTTTCCTTCCTCCTATTGCGGTTCTTTTTTTTTGCCTTTTTCCATTTTTCTAAACTTTTTTCTTAAAAAATCATCCCATTAAATATTCAATTTTACTTTTTCCATCCAAATCTTTAAAAACTTTTAATTTATTAGAAATTAAATTTTCTAGTTCCTCAACATGAGAAATTATTCCAATAAGTTTATCTCCTTTAGAAAGCCCCAAAAGAGCTTTCATCGCTTTATTCAAAGTATCAGAATCTAAAGTACCAAAACCTTCATCAATGAACATCGTATCTAATTTTTTTCCACCTTCACTTGCTTGAATTTCATCTGACAAACCAAGAGCCAAAGCTAAAGATGCCTGAAATTGTTCTCCACCAGAAAGACTTTCTACAGAACGCTCTCGGCCAGTGTAAAAATCTTTTACATTTAATTCCAGCCCAAGAGAACTTTTTTTATTCTCAAAATTTTTTCTTCGACAAAGTTCATATTTACCATCAGTCATAATTTTCAACCGAAGATTTGCTCTTCGAGTAATGTGATCCAAATATCTCATCTGAACATAAGTTTCTAAAGAAATTTTTTCCTGCCCACTAATATTTCCTGCTGCCACTTTATAAAGAGAATTTACCATATAAAAATTTTCTTCTGCCATTTTGTACTTTGGATATAAATTTTCAATCGCCAAAACGTTATCTTTATTTTTACCATATTGCTCATTAAACAAATCTCTCTGTCTATCTAATTCATTTTTAGTTTCAACAAAAAATTCTTTTTTACTTAATAATTCTTCAACATCATAATTTTCAAAGGCTGAAATTTGACTAAGAAAATTTTTAATTCGATCATTCAAAACGGCAATCTTTTCTTTACAGTCATTTTTTTCAATTTCTATCTGCTGAACTGAATTTTTAACAAATTCTATTTCTTTTGAAACTTGTTCATACTTAATTTTTGCATCATTCAAATTTGAATAAGCCAAAGTTGATTTTCTTTCTTGAATATTTTTTGACTCAGCTAAAAATAAAGTTTTATTTTCTAAAAGTGAATTTTTAATTTCTATTAAAGAATTCGATTCTTTCAAAATTTGTTCATCATATAGCAAAATATTTTTTTCAAGAATTTCTTTACGATTAATTTTTTCTTTTTCAAAATTAATTTTATTACTTAGATCAACTACTTCATTTCTTAAAAGCACACATTTCGAATTAACTTTTTCAATTAAATTTTCATCATCTATTGACTGAATTTCTAACCGCGATTTCAACTCAGTAAAAACATCTTTTGAAAGAATATCAACTTTTGATTTAACAGCCGCGGCTTCTTTGGACTTTTCAGTTGCCATCTTCTGTAATCTTAATGAATTATTTTCGGCCAATTCAACCTCTTTTTCTGTCGGAGCAACCAACGACTTTTTTGCAGGAGATGGATGTTCTAACGAACCACAAACCGGACACGGTTGATTTTTTTTCAAAGAAGCCGCTAATATTCCTGCCTGTTCATCATTAAACATTTTTCTCTTTTGTAAAAATTCTTCATTTGCAATTGCAAAGTCTTTTTCACAATTTTGATATTCATCTATCAATAACTTAAGATTTTCTTTTTCTTTATTCAAAAGAATTAAATTTTCACCAATTTTATCAAATTCAGACAATTCCTTTTCTATTTCTTCTTTTTTATTCTCAAAAAGAATCTTATTTTCACCAACTGATTTTAGGTCTCCAAGTTCTTTTTTTATTTTATCCAAATCAATTTTTTTCTGTTCCAAAGAATCAACTTTTTTTTGATAGTTTTTTTCGTATATTAAAATATCATTTTGTTGGCTTTCAAGTTGTTTTTCTTTTTTTTCAAT
>JAZUSR010000215.1:0-1680 GCA_045606765.1 Treponema sp. | reverse complement strand
ATGATGGAGTTCTTTTAAGTAAATCAATATCAATAGTTTTGCCAAGTTTTTCTGACAAATCGACATATTGATTATCAAGAAGCCCCTTAATTCCATGAAGCATTCCGTATACTTTATTTGCACCTCTGTCAATTGCTGTTTTATAAACTCCAGCAAGACTAGAATTAATTACAGCTGTAGGACCTCCAGATTGACCTACAATTACATTTCCTATCATATATATCCTCTAAAGTAAAATATAATACAGTGTATCACGGTTTTAAATTTAATCCAAATATAAAATAAAAAAGGCACTGATTAATTGATATCAGTGCCTTTGAAAATATTAAAAAATTGTTAAATTAAGATGGCTGTTTACCAATGTAAGCAAGAATACCACCATCAACATAAAGAATATGACCATTTACAGCATTTGAGGCTTCAGAAGCTAAGAATACTGCAGGACCACGAAGCTCTTCTGGTAATAACCAACGTCCAGCTGGAGTACGACCGCAAATAAATTGATCAAATGGATGGCGAGAACCGTCAGCCTGTTTTTCGCGTAATGGAGCTGTCTGTGGTGTTGCAATGTAACCTGGTCCAATACCATTACACTGAATGTTTTGAGCACCGTATTCTGCACAAATGTTTCTTGTAAGCATTTTTAAACCACCTTTTGCAGCAGCATAAGCAGAAACTGTTTCACGACCAAGTTCAGACATCATTGAACAAATATTAATGATTTTTCCACCACCTTTTTTGATCATTCCTGGAATAACTGCTTTAGCCATAATAAATGGTGCATTTAAGTCTACATCAATAACAGCACGGAAGTCTTCAACAGACATTTCATGCATAGGAATTCTTTTAATAATTCCAGCATTGTTAACAAGAATATCAACAACACCTACATCTTTTTCAATTTTCTTAACAGTTTCTTGAACAGCAGCTTCATCAGTAACATCACAGAGATATCCATGTGCGTCAATCCCTAATTCTTTATATGCGGCGATACCTTTTTCTAATTGTTCCTGTCCACGATCATTAAAAACAATCTTAGCACCTGCAGCTGCATAAGCAGAAGCAATTGCAAAACCAATACCATAAGATGCTCCAGTTACCCATGCAACTTTGCCTTTTAGACTGAAGCTTTCCATATCAAATTTTTCCATTTGAAATCCTCCAATTTAATTAGTTTAAAGATATAAGATTGACATCATATCGTCAATAATATCGAATAAAAGAAAAAAAATTAAAAATCATTAAAATTTAAAAGCAATATTGTTTTTAAATCAGTTTTAATAATTTTATTAATATATTCTTGAGGAATCGACGTTTTAAGATCAGCAATTGTATTCTCATCATTAATATTTGAGACATCTAAAACTGAATCCACAAGTAGTCCATATAAGACTTTTGTTTCTTCGTCATTATTTTTTTGAGGTATTTCAATAACAATAATTTTTGTTTTCTTATCAATTATTCTATTTTCAATACCAAACTTCTTTCTTAGGTTGATAACAGTAATTCCTTGATTTCTAGAATAAATTAATCCTTCGATAAAATGTTCTGCACAAGGAATTGCAGTTGGAATAGAATAGTTCAAAACTTCGAGAACTGAAGCTACTTCAACTGCACAAATATTATTATCTACTGAAAAAGTAAGTACATTGTGTATCATTTTTTAGAATTCAAGTCGGA
>JAZUSR010000214.1:0-5398 GCA_045606765.1 Treponema sp. | reverse complement strand
CTTGCTCCAAGTGAACCAATGGTTACACAAGTTCGTCTTATTGACACATTCTATCCAGTTTCTAAAGGTGGAACATATTGTATTCCAGGTCCATTCGGTGCTGGAAAAACTGTATTACAACACACAACAAGCCGTAATGCCGACGTAGACATTGTAATTATTGCTGCTTGTGGTGAACGCGCCGGTGAAGTTGTAGAAACAATTAAAGAATTCCCAGAATTAAAAGACCCAAGAACTGGTCGTTCTTTAATGGAAAGAACAATCATCATTTGTAATACATCTTCAATGCCAGTTGCCAGCCGTGAAGCTTCGGTTTACACATCTGTAACTTTGGCAGAATATTACAGACAAATGGGACTTCACGTTCTTCTTTTGGCAGACTCAACATCTCGTTGGGCACAAGCTCTTCGCGAAATGTCAGGTCGTCTAGAAGAAATTCCTGGTGAAGAAGCTTTCCCTGCATATCTTGAATCTTACATTGCAGCTTTCTATGAAAGAGCTGGTATTGTAAAACTTCGTGACGGAAACGTTGGTTCTGTAACTATTGGTGGTACAGTTTCTCCTGCTGGTGGAAACTTTGAAGAACCAGTTACACAAGCAACACTTAAAGTTGTTGGAGCCTTCCACGGATTAAGCCGCGAACGTTCAGATGCTCGTAAATATCCTGCAATTGACCCAATTATTTCTTGGTCAAAATATAAATCAGTTTTACCTGAGTCGTGGGTAAACTATGCAAGAAAAGTTTATCTTTCGGGTGTAGAAGTTAACCAAATGATGAAGGTAGTAGGTGAAGAGGGAACTTCAACAGAAGACTTTATAGTTTATCTTAAGAGTGAATTCTTAGATGCAGTTTATATGCAGCAAAACTCATTTGATGATGTAGACGCCGCAGTAAGTGTTGAACGACAGAAATATGTTTTCAAAAAAGTTGTAGAAGTTTTAGGTGCACAATTTGAATTAAGTGAAAAGGATGAAGCTCGTACATATTTTAATCAGCTTCGTCAATTATTCCAGGATTGGAATTATACTCCATGGAAAGAAGATAAATTTAATTCAATTGAATCTCAGATTAAAGAACTTTATTCATCAAAAAATGGTAAAGTTGATTCTCAGTTTGAGGCAATGCTCAAGGATGGTGAATAATGAATAAAATTTATAGCAAAATTGAATCCATCAACGGTAGCGTTATTACTGTAAAAGCTAATGATGTAGCTTACGGAGAACTTGCAGAAATTGAAACTCGTTTTGGTAAGTCACTTGCTGAAGTAAATGGTATTAAAGGTGATACAGTTTCTTTACAAGTGTTTGCCGGTGGTAGAGGTGTTTCAACTGGTGACCATATTAAATTCCTTGGTCATAGAATGGAAGTTTCTTTTAGCGAAAATCTTTTGGGCCGTATTTTTAATGGTTCTGGTGAACCTCGTGATAAAGGTCCTGCTTTAGTTGATAACCTTGTAAATATCGGAGGACCATCAGTAAACCCTTCAAAACGAATTATGGCTCGTCGTATGATTCGTACAGGTATTCCAATGATTGATATGTTCAATACTTTGGTAGTATCACAAAAGCTTCCAATTTTCTCAATCTCAGGAGAACCTTATAATCAACTTCTTGCTCGTATTGCTATGCAAGCTGAAGTCGATGTAATCGTGCTTGGTGGAATGGGGTTAAAATATGATGACTATTTGTATTTTAAGAATACTCTCGAAAATGGTGGAGCTCTTTCAAAAACTGTAATGTTTATGCATACAGCTGCAGACCCTACTGTAGAATGTATGAAAATTCCAGATATGTCTTTAGCAGTTGCTGAACAATTTGCTTTACAAGGAAAAGATGTATTAGTACTTTTAACTGATATGACTAACTTTGCCGATGCAATGAAAGAAATTGCTATTACTCAGGAACAGGTTCCTTCAAATCGTGGTTATCCAGGAGATTTATATTCTCAGTTAGCAAGTCGTTACGAAAAAGCTGTAGACTTTGATGATGCAGGTTCTGTTACAATTCTTGCTGTAACTACAATGCCTGGTGACGATGTTACTCACCCAGTTCCAGATAATACTGGTTATATTACAGAAGGTCAGTACTATCTTAAAGGTGGTCGTATTGAACCATTTGGTTCGTTGTCTCGTTTAAAACAGAATGTAAATGGTGATACTCGAGATGATCATCGTGCATTAATGGACGGTATGATTCGACTTTATTCATCTTATAAAGATACACTCGAAAAGAAATCAATGGGATTTATGATGAGTGGTTGGGATGAAAAACTTTTAAAATTTGGTGAAATGTTTGAAAACGAAATGATGGATCTTTCTAAGAATATTCCTCTTGAAGATGCATTGGACCTTGGTTGGAAAATACTTAGTGAATGTTTTGATAAACAAGAAACTGGTATTAAATCTGAATTAATTGAAAAACATTGGCCAGTACGATAAAGAAGGTGTTTCATGGCGAAGATTAAGCTGACAAAAAATGAGTTAAAGAATCAGAAAGATGCTCTAAAAATGTACAATAGATATCTTCCTACATTGACTCTAAAAAAGCAGCAGCTTCAAACAGAAATACGTACTATTGATGCACGAGCTAAAGAAGTTCGTCAGCAAAGGAAAGAGTTAGAAGCAGAATTCGAAGTATGGATTTCTGTTTTTGGTGAAAAAGATGCATTTAAGCCTGATATGGTTTCTGTAAAAAATATTCGAAAAAGTTATGGAAATATTGCAGGTGTAAATATTCCTATTTATGAAGGAGCAGATTTTTCTCGAGGTGATTATGATTTATATTCAACACCACTTTGGATTGACTTTGCCGCTGATAGAATGGAAAAAGCTTTATCATTAGATTTAGAAGCTGATGTTTTAGAAGAACAAGTTCGCTTATTGTCTCAGGAGTTACGAGTTACAACTCAACGCGTGAATCTTTTTGAAAAGGTTAAAATTCCTGAAACAAAAGCAAATATTAAGAAAATCTCTGTTTATCTTGGTGATGAACAAGTTGCTGCCGTTGTGCGAAGTAAAATTTCTAAGAAAAAATTGCAGAATGAAGGAGAGATATAAAAATGATTGTACCTATGAAAAAAGTCTCTCTTGTCATTCTTGATAAAGAGAAATCGAATGCATTAAAAACTCTTCGAAAAATTGGTGTTGTTCATATTGAAGATATTGAAGGTAAAGGTGAAGTATTAGCAAAATTTAAATCTGTTTCTGATACTTTATTTAATGCTTCTATGCTTTTATCTGACATAAAAGTTAATAAGAAAAAAATTAAATATGAAAATCTTTCAAATGAAGAGTCATTGAAAAAAGCAAGTCGTGTTCTTGATATTTTTGATCGAAAAAAAGAATTGTTTGATCAAATATCAAATGCAACAGCTGAATTAGATCGTTTAGCTGGATGGGGTGAATTTGATCCTAAAGATTTTGATTATCTTCATCAAAAAGGAATTCATATTTCGATGTATGAAATTCCAACGGAAAAAATGCAATTTATTTCTGATGAAATACAAACTGTTTTAGTTAATTCATCAAAATCAATTACACGATTTTTAATCTTAAGTGAAAATGTTTTACAAGAACGACCACAAGGATTGCCACCTGAAGCATTTTCTGTTGTAATGCCAGAATATTCGACTTTAGAAATTATTCAGCAGATAAAAGATGCAGAAAGTGAACTTGATAAAATTCAAAGTGAGTTTAATGATTCTGTAAAATATTTAGAATCAATTAATAGATATTACAAACTTGTTCAAAAAGATATTGAGTTTGAAAATATTTATTCTGGTATGGAAATTGATTCAACAAGTGAAGAAAATCCTCTTGCATGGGTTACAGGGTATATTCCTGTTGATAATTTTGAATTATTATCAAATACTGCAAAAGAAAATTTTTGGGCTTTAGCTAGTAGTGATCCTACTGAAGAAGATCCTGTTCCAACAAAATTAAAGAATAATAAATTAGTTAGTTTAATTTATCCTTTGACTGACTTTTTAGGAACAGTTCCAGGATACAATGAATATGATATTTCTGGATGGTTTTTATTATTCTTTGCAATATTCTTTGGAATGATTTTTGGTGATGGTGGATATGGCTTACTTGTTGTCCTTTTTTCATTGTTAATGATAATAAAATCTGCAGTTTCAAAAAAAGAGGTTGCTCCGATTTTAAAACTTTCATTATTATTGGGAATTTCTACATTGGCTTGGGGAACTATTACATGTACTTGGTTTGGATTAAGTGCAGATGTGTTACGAAATTTAGGATTAGGTTTTCTTCCTGATATTTCTGTTCCTGTTTTATCTAGTGCTTATGCAGAAAGTGCACCTGGTATTCCTACTTTGTTCCGTTTGCCATGGAGTGCTCCTGACGGGGGATTAACAAATACACAATGTCTTCAGATATTATGTTTTGTATTAGCATTGCTTCAGTTAAGTATTGCCCATATTAAATGTATAATTAAGAATAGAAAAACTCTTAAGGTAATTGGTGAATTTGGCTCATTACTACAAGTTGTTGGTATGTTCTGGGTAGTACTTATGGTTGTAATAAGTTTTAAAGAATTCCCATTAGATGCTATTATGATTTTTGAAGTAATTCCAATTGGCGTTATATTTATAGGTATGATTGCAATTGGTTTTATTCTAAGTTTTATTTTTAGTAGCTATGAAGGAAGTGTCAAAGAATCAATTCTTGCTAGTTGTAAGAATATAATTTCAGTTCTTCTTGGAATTGTAAATGTTTTTTCTGATATTCTTTCGTATGTTCGTTTGTGGGCAGTTGGACTTGCTGGAAGTGCAATTTCTTCTACTGTAAATGGAATGGCATTACAAATTGCTGGTACAACAGGACCTGTTGTAATACATGCAATTGTATTCATTTTAGCTATTGTTTTAATACTATTTGGGCATGGACTTAATATGGTATTGAATTTACTTTCTGTAATTGTTCATGGTGTTCGTTTGAATACTCTTGAATTTTCTAATCATCTTACAATGGAATGGAGTGGAATAAAATACAAACCATTTTCCGAATAGATGAATTGTATACATGACAGTTGTAAACTGTTTTAAATAAATAAAAAAAATTGACTTATTAGTCAAGGAGAAAAATATGTTAACATTTTTTGGTAGTCTTGGAGCTGCAGTTTGTATGGGCATTGCTGCTATTGGTTCAGCAATTGGTATTGGAATCGCTGGTCAAGGTGCTGTTGGTGCATGGAAACGTTGTTATATAAACAATAAACCTGCTCCATTTATTTTAACTGTATTTGCAGGTGCTCCTTTAACACAGACAATTTATGGATATCTTGCAATGTTCTTAAAATTAAAGACATTAGGTGCTAATGACCCTGGTGCTGCATTAGGACTTGGTTTAGCTTCTGGTTTGGCTATGTGTTTTTCTGC
>JAZUSR010000213.1:0-6043 GCA_045606765.1 Treponema sp. | reverse complement strand
TGTTTAATTTTTTTTTTACAAATACGTCCGGTCAAGGCACGCTTTGCTCAAGGCCTTGACTCGGCCGTTTTTAGGATTTGTATTAAACCCTAAATACGTACGGTCAAGGCACGCTTTGCTCAAGGCCTTGACTCGGCCGTTATTTAGGGTTTGTATTAAACCCTAAATAAAAATGCCGGGCAAAAACCCGACATTTTATATTCGAGTCAATGCCCGAAAAAAATTGTCACATCCGACAATTCATAATTTCAATTAATCAAAAAATCCTTTTGCCTTTAATAATTCAGCATTAAGGATTCCTCCCATTGCCGCCCCACGTTTAGTATTATGACTTAAAGCAACAAACTTAACATCAAACACATTACATGGACGAAGACGACCAATTACACAAGCCATACCTTTTTCAGTTTCTCTATCACGGCGTGGTTGTGGACGATTTTCTTCATGACGAACAACAATAGGTTTTTCAGGAGCTGAAGGTAATTTCAATTCCTGTGGAACTGATGTATAAGAAGTCCATACCTTTTCGATTTCTTCAAGAGATGGTTTTTTATCTTCTGGCAAATCAAATTCCAAAGAAACACATGCTGTATGACCGTCAATTACAGGTACACGAGTACAAGTTGAACTTACAATAGGACCTGCAGCATTTTCAATTTTCCCATCAACTACCTTTCCTAAAATTTTGAGACATTCTTTTTCTGTCTTTTCTTCTTCGCCTCCAATAAATGGAACGATATTATCAATCATGTCAAAAGATGGAACACCAGGATATCCAGCCCCTGATGTAGCTTGCAAAGTTGTTACAATCATTCTTTTAATTGGATAACCTGCTTGAATCAATGCATGAATTGGCATCATATATGTTTGCAAAGAACAATTTGGTTTTACTGCGATAAAACCTTTGTCCCAGCCATGGTGTTTTTTCTGTTCTGCAATTACATCAAGATGATTATAATTAATTTCTGGAATTAACATAGGAACATCTTCAGTCCATCTATTTGCTGAAGCATTAGACACAACAGGAATTCCTTCTTGAGCATATGCTGCTTCTAACGCTTTAATTTCGTCCTTACCCATTTCAAGAGCAGAAAAAACGAATTGACATTTTCCAACAGCTTTCTTTTCGTCATTAGCATCTTCTACAGTAAGGTTTTTTACTCCTTCAGGAATTTCAGCCCCAATTAACCAACGATTACTAACAGCATCTTTATATAATTTTCCAGCACTTCTAGGAGAAGCCGCTACATAAGTTACTTCAAACCAAGGATGATTTTCCAAAAGTTTGATATAACGCTGTCCAACCATTCCAGTTGCACCAAGAACACCAACTTTAATTCTTTCTGCCATAATTTAACCTCTTGCTACATTTTTTTATATATTACATTCATCCATTGCTTTTTCGATTACTTTCTGTTCACTTCCAGTAACATCAACAAGTGGAAGTCTAACAGTTCCAGCTGGCAAACCTTTGTAATTCATAGCATACTTAATTGATGACGGATTTCCACCAACAAAAGCTGCTTTGAACATAGGAGCAAGTCCATAATGAATTTGACGAGCCTTATTAAAATCGCCTTTAAGACCTGCTTCAACTAAAGCAGACATTCTTGAAGGACAAAGATTAGAAACAACCGAAATTACACCGTCTCCACCTGCAGCAAGTAAAGGCAATGTTAAATTATCATCACCACTTAATACTGCAAAATCTGGTTTCTTATTTTTAATCTGAGCAATAACATCCATCATCTGAGCAATTTCACCACTAGCCTCTTTTACACCAGCAATATTAGGAAGTTGTGCAATTCTAACAAGTACATCAGTAGGAATATTTACACCAGTTCGTCCTTTAATATTATAAACGATAATGGGAATTCCAACTTTAGAAACAGCTTCAAAATGACGGAAAATTCCCTCTTTTGAAGGTTTGTTATAATATGGAGTTACAACTAGTGCATAATCTGCACCAACTTTTTTTGCTCGTTCAGCATACATTACTGCATCTTTTGTATTATTACTTCCAGCTCCAAGAATTACAGGAACATCTTTGCCTGTTGCTTCTTTAAAAGCGGCAACTTCTTCCATAACAATTTGAATGAGTTTATCTTCTTCTGAACCAGGATTTTCGTCTAATGTAGGAGTTTCAGCAGTTGTACCAAGTGGAACAAGTCCTGTTACTCCACCTTCAAGTTGAAATTTAACATTCTGTCTAAATCCGTCAAAATCAACTGATCCATCTGTGTTCATAGGAGTGATAAGTGCTGTAAAAGTTCCTCTTAATCTGTTCATAAAAATACCTCTTTATTCAAGTACTTTAAATATACAACTTCGAGGAACTTTTTTCAATATAAGTGAAAAAATATTATAATTTATTCAATTTTATAACTTGAAACAATGCTATTAACAGTAGTTGATAATTCTGCATTTTCTTTTACTTGGAAAGTAGTTTTAGAAGCAAAGTCATCCATTTGGAGAAGTTTGTCATTAGCATTATTTCCACTTTCAAGAATTGTTTGAGAAGATTTTTGCAACTCTTCAATTTGAGTAACAACTGACAATGTAGAATTTTTCATCTTTTTCGCAGATTCCTGAATATTTGATGAAGCACTTGCAAGAAGAACCATCATCTCATGAATATTTTGAGAACCAATATTTTGATTATCCATATTCTCTTTAATTTCTTCGAGGAATTGATTCATACCTTGAATTTTTTCACCAAGACTTGAAAAAGCATCGGCAGAACCTTTTGATACAGATTCAATTCCAGAAATTGAATTTTTAATATTATCAATTAATTGATTAACAGCTGTAGTCTGTTTTGCAGAATGTTCAGCAAGCTTTCGAATTTCATCAGCTACAACAGAAAAACCTTTTCCCGCTTCACCTGCATGAGCTGCTTCAATAGCAGCGTTCATTGCAAGAAGGTTTGTTTGAGATGCAATACTTGAAATTACAGCATTAGCTTGAGCAAGATTTTTTGCTTCAGCTACAATCAAATCAACTTGCGCAGTAACTTGATTTTGCATTACACGCCCATTTTCTGTTTCTTTTACAATCTTTGCATATTCTTCTGAAATTTTTTCAAGAGAATTATTTGTCATATAAATCGAATTATTAATTTCTTCAACAGCTTTCGATGAATTATGAACTGCATCTGTTGCATGTTCAATTTGTTCATCTAAAATATGAACGGCGCTTTCAACTTCTGTAATTCCATTTGCAACTTGAGCAGAAAGACAATTTTGTTCATCTGCTTGTGAATAAATTAATCCAATTGAAGCTTTTGCATTTTCAATCAAATTTTGAGTTTCATTATTTTGATCTAATAAAACTGATGAATTAAGATTAAGAGTTTTTACTGATGCCGAAATATTTTTTACCATTTGCTCAAGTTGCGAAATTACATCGTTGAAAGCGCCTGATAAAACATCAAGTTCCGAATTTCCAGAAACTATTAATCTTTGAGTTAAATCTTTTGCTCCACTTGAAATGTTCTGCATTGCGACACTTACCATATTAAGTCGTTTAAAGAACATATTCATAATTACAAACAAAACTAAAAATCCAATCAAAATCAATACTACAGAAAATACAATTAAAACCATTCTATTTTTTGACAAAATTGATACAAGATTTTGAACATCATAATCACATGCAATAAACCCAATTGCTTTGTCGTTATAAACGATTGGAGCATAAACCGCAATTGTCCAACCCCATCCATCTTGCTTTTGAATATTTGAATAAACAATTTCTTGGGTTTTCATACATTCAATTGGATATTTACCATAGCTTGAAATATTTTCTTCAGTTCCATATGGAGAAAAATCTTCATCAAATACTGGGGAACCATCTACAATATATTTGTAAATCGTATCATTTACAGGAACCATTGTATATAAAAACTTACATCCATGTTCTTTTCGAATTTCTGAAAATCGATTATACAAAACTTGATAATAATCATGTTCATCTGTACCAGAATTAACTAATTCATTAAAAAGAGCAGGATCTATTACAGCTTTTGCTTTGTAAACAACAGAGACTCCTCTTTCTGAAAATGCTTGAATAGATGTATTCTCAATTGTTTTTAAACTTATTAAAGTAATAACAGTAGTTGCCAAACAAAAAAAGAAAACCGAAACGAATAATAATCTAGCTTTATAAGTACCTTTCATAAGAGCCCCTTTTGTGTAAGATTCATTATAAATCAACATATAAAAAATGTAAAACACTTTTAAACAAAATCAATCATTTCCTTAAAGTTAATAAAAATTTTTCACTTTTTCATTCTGAACTTTTTTCCATTTTGTTCCTCGAACAGTTTTTTCCCATTTATTTAAATTAATTTTTTTTATAAAATAGTGTTAATAGGATAATCAATATTTTTGGAGAATCATATGGCAGGAAATTCATTCGGAACAAATTTTAAAATTACAACTTTTGGAGAAAGCCACGGAAATGCCCTTGGCGTAATTATAGACGGAGTTCCTGCTGGAATAAAAATCGATCAAGAAAAAATTCAAATTGCTTTAGACAAACGAAAGCCCGGTGCAAGTACAAACGGTATTACAAATTCCGCAGTTACAAGCCGAAAAGAAAGCGATAAAGCCGAAATCCTTTCTGGTGTTTTCAACGGATTTTCAACCGGAACTCCAATATCGATTATTATCCGTAACGAAAATCAACATTCCTCAGACTACAATGAACTTTCTACAAAAATGCGCCCAGGACACGCAGATATCACTTACTTAAAAAAATACGGATTTAGAGATTACCGTGGCGGAGGACGTTCTTCTGGAAGAGAAACTTGTACCCGTGTTGCTGCAGGAGAAGTTGCTCGACAAGTTATCGAATCAATTATAGGTCAATCATATAAATCAATTGCATACACACTTCGAGCAGCTGGAATTCAATGTAAAACTATTGACTTTTCAGAAATCGAAAAAAACCCAATGCGCGCACCTGATTTACAAGCAGCAAACCTTATGAATTCAAAAATTATTGAACTTCGTGAACAAGGAAACAGTATTGGAGGGATTGTTGAATGTCAAATCTTTGGTTTACCTTTTGGAATAGGGAATCCTGTTTTTGATAAATTAGATGCAGTGTTAGCCCATGGAATGCTTTCAATTGGTGCAATTAAAGGAATCGAATTTGGAAAAGGTTTTGATTGCGTAGACTTAACCGGTGAAGAAAATAACGATCAAATTATTGCAAATCAAAACAATGTCTCTTTTTTGACTAACAATGCAGGTGGAGTTCTTGGAGGCATTTCAAATGGAATGCCTATCGTGTTTAGAGTTGCTGTAAAAGCGGTTCCAAGTATTTTTACAGAACAAGATACAGTTGAAGCAAAAATTGATCCAAATATTCCTAACAATCCAGATTCAATTCAATTTGAAAACACTTCTCTAAAAATAAAAGGTCGCCATGATATTTGCCTTTGCCCAAGAATTGTCCCTGTAGTAGAAGCAATGGCAAATATTGCAATTTGCGACCTTTTGCTTAGTTAATTGTTTATACAATTTAATTTACTTTTCTACTAAGTTTAAATTTTATAAAGCTTAGTAGAATGTATTTTTTACAATTCACTTACTGGAACAATTTTATAATTTGCATCCAAAAGCGTATTAATCAACAATTCTAATTTTTCATAAAAAAGTTGACTATTATTTCTAGAACTCAAACCAACTGAAATTGGAATAATTTGATTTTCCATTGTCTTTCCAGCCTTTGTATTAAAGGAATCCATTTCTGTTGGAAAATCAATATATTTATATCCAGCTTCTCCTCCAGCATTTCGAATTAATTCGTTACTCTTGTAAAAAGGAGCATGCCAAATTAAAGATAATTCTTTTCCAGTACAACTAAAAAATTCATCTTCATTTCGAGCCAATCCTTTTTTTACATATTCAGAAGTAATTTTATATTCATCATTTAATAAATTTAAATTCGTATAAAACAAAGAACCAATTTCACAATTAGTTTTAGCAATTTTTTTTGTTTCAATTGGATAACGACGAATAAATTCACCATTTAA
>JAZUSR010000212.1:0-14668 GCA_045606765.1 Treponema sp. | reverse complement strand
TTTTTCATTTTTTTTGCGTTGCAAAATTAATAGTTTGTATAAATTTTTTGGAGAGAATAAAAATTAAAAATTGTGTTAAAATTGCTTATGCAATTTCTTTGCTAGTATTTATAGTTTTCTCAAATAGTAATTTTTATTCTCAAGAAGCAAATTTAAATTTATCAAATATTAATTTGGATTCAACACCATCGTCACAAATAAAAGAAAATAAATCTTTACAAGATGAATCTTCTGAAAATCAAATAATGACATTGGCTCAAATTGATAAATTAATCGAAGAAACCGAATATTCTAAAGCATTAATTCAATTGAGCAAATATTTAGATAAAAATCCTGACCAATTAGATTTTGTTCAAAAGAGAATTGATAAAATAATGTTCTCTCGTGGGCAATATATGGTTTTAGCCAATAAACTCCTTGATATTATGGAGCAGGAACCTGAAAATGCAAAGAAAAAATTAGATATTATTGCAGAACTTGAATCTGTAGAAAAAAATCCAACAGAACAACAGTTACAATTTATTAAGCAGGCAAAAATTGCAGCTCAGTTCACACATTATAGAGCACAATTTAGACGAATTACAGAGGAATCTTCAGAAGATGTAAAAAATGCAAAATATTCAGAAGCAATTTCAAAAATTCAAAGTGGATTTGATATGTATCGTCAGGAATTTTATGAGGAATATCCAAAAAATATTACTGATAATGTAACTCAAATTATTACTCGGATTACAAATGAGTGTAAAAAATTTGATTCTGTTCAAAATCGATTGAATAATGCGTATGAGGAATTTATAAAATCTGTTCAAATGGGGAATATTCGGGATTCAGAAGATAAGTATAATCAATTTGATTTGGAGATGAAAAATCTTGCAACTATTAGAAATCAAATTTATTCTAACGCATCTCAACTAGAAAATATTTTTAATAATTTAAAACGACAAAATCCAGAATTAACAGAGGCTTCTTATTTACCATTTATCTTTAGGTTTACATACGGAGTTGAAAATGATTCAATGTCTGGAATTATTGGAGCAATTGATACTCAATATCAAAACTATGTTGAAAACTCAAAACCATATGTGTATTCAACAATTGTAAAATCTGATGTTGGTTTAATTGATAAATCAAATGTGAATACGATTTCTCAATCTGAATTGCCATTACAAAAACTAAGTTCAATATCAGGATATTTAAATATAGCTTTAGAATTGAATCAAATGTATAAAAATATTCAATCTAATTTTAATTATGAAGTTAATCATCAAAAATATGTTCAATCGATGAATTATGCTTCTAATATTATTTCATATTTAAATCAAAGCTATGATATATTAAAAAATTACCAATTGATAAATAAAACACTTTCATCTATTGAGCGTCCAAGTGATGTTGTAGAAGGAATTCGTTCTGATGATTCTTTTGCTAGTAAAATGATTGAATATTCTCGCCAATATGATGAATGTGCAAAAAAAGCAGATTCCCTTTTAAAAGAAAATTGGTTTGTGTCGTATAAAAATGAATTAAATTTACTTAATAATTCTAAAGAATCTCAACGAAATAAATCTGTTTATACCCCTAATAATATTCTTGAATATGATATTTTGCAAAATTATTATTCTGTATTAAATCAAACATTATATGAAGTTTGTCAGGCAGCAAGTGTAAAACAATGGACAGATACAGCTTCTTATTTTGCAACAGCTGCAAAAGATATTCTTTCTTTTTATGAGTCGGAATATAAAAAATCAGACGAATTGCTTTCAAATCGTTTTCCAACAGAAGCTCGTAATTTAATTATTCAGAGCAATAAAAATTTAACGGAAGATACAAAAACTTTAATATCATGTAGAGATATTTTACTTGAAGCATCGGAAAATCTTTCAAGTTCAACAAAAGAAAACCTTTCTTTTTCAAAAGAAGCAACTGAAGTTTATAATTCAATCGAAAAAATGAATAACTTAAAAACTTACAGTGACAATACTGTTGCAACTTGTAATTCTGAAATTCAACTTAGTCAGAGAGCATTAAATGAAGCTGAACTTCGATATAATCAGGCTTTAAGTTCATTCCGAAGAAAAGATTATTCAAATGCTCGTAAAAATCTTGAATTGAGTAGTGCAAAATATAAGGAATCTTTTGATCATCAGGATTCAGAATCTCTTAGAATTGAAAGTGACAATAAATTACTTTCTTTAGGACAACAGATAAATGATGCTGAAAATGAAATTATTGTTGCCGAAGTTCGAAAATTGAAAAATCAAGCAAAAAACGAATACTACAATGGGAACTTTGAAAAAGCTGAAAAACTTTTGTCTCAAGCAAAAAGTAGATGGGCAATTACTAATGGGGAAGAAGAAGATGAAGAAATTAAAAACCTTTTAGTTTTAGTTGAAACAGCTCTTTCGATGAAAACCGGTCGAGTCATTCCTCCAACAGCTCCTTTGTATCCGGAAATGTCTCAGATTTTAAGTATTGCACATCAATATTTTAACGATGGTTCAAAATTGCTAAAGAAAGGAAAACGAGAAGAAGCTGTAAATCTTTTGAATCAATCAAAAAATAAATTACAAGAAATTCAACTTGTGTATCCATTGAATCAAGAGGCAAGTCTTTTATCTTTAAAAATTGACCAATTAATAGATCCTGAAAGTTTTGATCAAATGTTTGTACAAAAATTAAATAGTGCAAAAGAAAATTATAAAATAGCTTCTCGACAGCAAACTGCATATACAGATTTATTAGATTTATATGAAATTAGACCAAATTATCCAGGTTTAAAAAATTTGATTTATCAAGTTGAAATTGAAATTGGTGTAAGACAAAAGCCTGTAGATAATTCTTCAATTATTCGTTCTCAAACTTTGACTCGAGAAGCTCAAACTATTGTAAATGCAGCAGGTTCAAATGAAGCGCAGTTAAGAAATGCACTTTCTAAATTAGATCAGGCGATAGTATTAAATCCAAATAATGATCAGGCAATTTTATTAAAAGACAGAGTTCAAGTATCTTTAGGAGGAAGAGCAAGTGTTGTTCTTTCTTCTATTGATGAAGCAAAATATCAGCAAGCGATTCAAGAACTTCAAAAAAATAATATTGTTGGTGCTTATGCAATTGTTGAACAATTGTTACAAAAACCTTCAAATCGTAGATCTGCAAAGATTTTGGATTTACAGAAAAAAGTTAAAGCATTGTTGTAATTTCTTTGTCAGTAAAGTAAAATAAAAGTGGTGGGACTTGGTGTTGAATATATTGAATTTTTCTAAATCTAAAATTGTTAGTTTTCTCATTTTTATATTTCTTTTTCAGAGATTCGATATTAATGCACAAAATTTTTATTGGGAAAACCCAGAGAAATTAACATCTAAAGATTGTCGATTTCCTCAAGCTGTTAGTAATTTCAATTCATCTGCATTTTTTTGGCAAGAAGTTGATACACAAAGTTCATTAATTTATTTGTCTGGTAAAATAAAAATCTCTAATAATGAAGGAAAAGATTTTGGATGGAAAACTGTCGAACGATTTGCAGGACCGTTTTCTTATTCAGGAGAAGTACCTGATTTATATTCTGTTGCGATGAATAATTCAGGAAAGATTTGTGTTTCTGTTTTGTCAGGGCCAAATAGTGTTTCTGTTTATACTTCAAGTGATGGCGGTCAACATTTTGTTCGTTCAGATTTTAATGAATTAAGTTTGCCTGTAGTTGCTCCTCGTGTTTATGCATTAAATTCAGGTGAATTTATTTTATTTGCTTCACTTGGAAAAGATGAATCTTTTTCTTTACTTACTTCAAAAAGTTCAGATGGAATAACTTGGTCTGAATTTGAACAATTTGCACCTACTAAGTCATTTTTAAATCCATTCTTGCCAGTTTTAGTTTCAAGCCCAAAAGGTGAACTTTTATTTTTTCAGGCACAGTTTAATAGTGGAACAAGACTTTCGTATCAACTTTATTCAACTCGTTCAAAATCTAATGGTTCAAGTTGGTCAAGTCCAGAATTAGTTACAGGGGAAAATTCTCTCTTGCCAAATTCGAAAGATGTTTATACATCATTTCATAATCAGCGTCCGTCAATTTTAGAAAAAAATGGTCGACATTATGTTGCGTGGGAAAGAAATCATTATAGTTCAGAAAATTCTTACATATACTTTGCAGAAGTTGATTTTTCATCTGGAAAAATTAACTCACAAGTTGAACAAATTACATCAAGAGGAAATGCCTCTCGACCGATTTTGTTCAATTATAACGATACGATTTCATTAACTTGGTTTGATACACGACAAGGTATTGAAACTGTTTATTTATCACAGAAAAACGGTTTTCTTTGGAATGAACAAAAGTTGTCAAATTCATCAAGGGCTACAACTTTTTCTTATCCAATGGTCTCTAATTTAGGAAAGAATCTTTCATTTGTTTGGCAAACAAATAATTCAATTTTTTTGCTTTCAACTGATTCAACTGTTAAAAAACCTTCAATTCGACCTACTACATATACTTTAGGTACTCATTCAAAAAATGAAAAAGTTCGATATCAAATTACACTTCCTGAAGATAGTTCTGGAATTGCAGGATATTCATGGAGTTGGTCTCAAGACAAAGATGTTAAACCAAAACATAGTTTAATGGAAATGCCACGAGAAAAATATATTAGCGTTGATGCAGATAAAGAAGGTGAGTATTTCTTTAGTGTCTCAGCAACAGACTATGCTGGCAACTGGTCTGAACCTCAAGTAGTTTCTTATTACTTAGATTTAACAGCTCCTCCAAAGCCAATTATTATTATGCCTGAATTTGATTCTAATGGATTTGTTGCGTCTAATACGTTTGATATGATGTGGGCATATCGTGATGAATCATTAGAAAATGTAAAAGATATTGCCGGGTATTCTTGGAAATTTGATCGTGTTGAAAATATCGATAAAGAATTTTTAGTTTCAAAAAATCATCCTCTTTCTATTGATGAAAAAATTGTAAAAAATAAAATTGTTGAATTAAATAAAAAGTATGTTGAAGAAAAATTGTCCAAATTTACTTCTGAACCTTCAAAAAGAATTATGCAGAAAAAAACAGATGTTCAATTTATAAATCATAGAAATGGTGTTTATATTTTTTCTGTTCGTGCAATTGATCAGGTAGGAAATGTAGGTGAACCAAGCTACGCTGTATTTTATTTAAATAAATATGAACCATTTACATTTATTAATTCAATTAAAAAAACATCTGATATTTTTGGTAATTCATTTATTTCTCTTGAAGGTGGTGGATTTAATTATGATGGAATCATTTCTAAGATTTATATTACTCATCAAGATAGTAAAGAGCCAACTTTAATATTGCAATATTCAAATGGTGATTACAAAATTAATTCAGATAATAAAATTTCAGGAATTAAATTGTCAAATCACTTGAAGCAAGGAAAATATTATATTTCACTTGTTCATACTGATCGTGGAATTTATAAATCAAATATAGCATTTAGTGTATCAGAAAATGGTACTGTAAAAATTGAAAAAGAATATGATTATGTACCAAAATGGTTTGGTTATACAAAAATAGGAAAATATAATGTTGAAGTTTCTTATGTCCTATTTGTAATTCTTATGATTTTTGTTCTTATCGGTTTAATTTTCGCTTTTAGAGGAATCGTACTTACAATTCAAGATTTTAATTTGGTAAAACTTGAGGTAAAAGCATTATTGCAAGGAGATGTTATGCCATCTATGAAAAAACAAAAACTAACTTCATTGAAGAAAAAAGGCGGCGGTTTACAGTTGAAATTAGTTTTATTTACCGTTGTCTTAGTATTAATGGTTTCTTTGTTAGTTTCAATTCCTCTTGGATTTCTTATGTTACAGACACAGGAACAAAGTTTATCGAAAGGTTTAAAAGATCGAGTGAATGTTTTGCTTGAAAGTATTTCAAGTGGTACAAAAGCATATATGCCTTCAGAAAATGTTCTTGAGTTAAGTTATCTTCCTGGTCAATCATCTGCTTTACAAGAAGCAAATTTTGTTACAATTACAGGATTTAAATCTAACGAAAATGAAAACGAAAATAATTCATTAAATTATGTTTGGGCATCTAATGATCAAAAAGTTGTTGGTAATGAAGAATTGATAATTGATACTAAATCATTTACTCCTGGAATTTCACAAATTACAGACGAAAGTATTTTAGCAATTTCACAAAATTGTAAAGAAATTAATTCAAAAGCAAAAGAGATTGTTGGAGAAATTGGTAATAATATTGCAAAATTAAATCTAGAAGGTGCAACTTTAGCTTTAAAGACAGATAATGCATCTGTTACTCGTCGAAATGAAATTGCAGACATAACAACCCAACTTACAACACGTTTGACAGAAAGTTTAAATACATTGTCTATCGAAAATATTTCATCATATCCAGTTTATGATGCAAGTATTCTTGATAGAGAAAACACAGAATATCTTTTTTATCGACCTGTATTATATCGATTTGGAAGTTCACAAAATTATGTAAGAGCTATTGTTTATATTTCAGTTTCAACTAAAACTCTCATTGACGAACTTGAAGTTGGACAAAATAAAATTATGATAACAGCATTTTTTATTGCTTTGTTTGCTGTCATTATTGGAACAATTTGTGCAATCATGCTTGCTTCAATCATTGTAAATCCAATTCGAAGACTTGCAAAACATGTGCAAATGATTGGTCAAACAGTTGATAAAGAAAAACTTGCTGGTAAAGAAATTGAAATTAAATCTAAAGACGAAATTGGACAATTAGGTGACAGTGTAAACGAAATGACAAGAAGCCTTGTAAAAGCTGCTCAAGATGAACATCTTTTGATGGATGGTAAAGTTGTTCAACAAACATTCTTGCCGCTGTCAACTGACGAGCGCGGTGCAAAACAGACAACGGCTAATATTAAGGAAGGCGCCCTTGAGTTTGTCGGTTACTACGAAGGTGCGTCAGGTGTATCTGGTGACTACTTTGACTATAAAAAGCTTGATGACAGATGGCACGTTGTAATTAAGTGCGATGTTTCGGGTCATGGTGTACCTGCGGCTCTTTTGATGACTGTAGTTGCAACGCTTTTCCGTAAGCACTTTGAAACATGGTCATTCAACAAAAACGGAACTGATTTGACAAAACTTGTTTGTACAATCAACGACTTTATCGAAGGTCTTGGAATTAAAGGCAAGTTTGCGACAATCATTCTCTCTCTCATCGATACAAAGACTGGAGATGTTTATCTGTGTAATGCCGGTGATAACATCGTTCATATTTATGACAGCCGCGAGAAAAAACAGAAAGTTTTGACTCTGCAGGAAACTCCTGCTGCGGGACCTCTTCCGACATTTATGGTCGAGATGAAAGGCGGCTTTAAGCTGGAAAAGACACACCTTAATAAAGGTGACATTCTTTTCCTCTATACTGACGGTATCGAAGAAGCGACGCGTAAATTTCGTGATGAGAACTTTGCGGTTACAAAGTGTGCCGAGCCCGGCTTAAAAGAAGGCGATGTACACGGCAATCATAAAGTCGGTCTTGACTCTGAGCAGATGGAACCGGAACGTGTAAGTGCAATCATTGAGGCTGCCCTGAACAAGCAGGTTTATGTGCTTGAAAAATATCATAACCCTGTTCCGGGCGAGCGCCTTGAATTTGACTTTTCTAAATGTGACGGTACTGTACAGGATGCTATCCTTGCGCTGTGTTCTGTCGAAAAAGTATTCCGTTTTTATAAGGATCCGGAAGTTACTGCAAACGATCTTGTTAAAGTCGACAAGAAGATTGATACATACTTAAAGAAGTGTTTTAACCGCTATGACTATTACTGTTCGAACCAGCAGGAAATCGGCGAAGAATCTTCTTACCTGTATTACACGAATCTTCGCGAAGACGAGCAGCTTGACGACCTTACGCTTGTAGCAGTTAGAATGTAAATCGAGAGTATAGATTGTGTTTATGTGAACGGAGACTAGTCGCGTAACTTGTGGGGTCTAAAAAATGACTGAATTAATCGTAATGCTGACTCAAAATGACCGTACCGTAGATGATCCTTCAAAGATTTTTTTGCAGTGCAAAGATCTTGATGTTTCTTACTGGGGAATTAAAACAGAGCCGCTTACTAAAGAGCAGATGAAAGATTTTGTTCAATGCGTTCATGTAGAGGGCAAAAAGGCCGTCTTCGAATCCGTTACCTACACAGAATCAGAAGCCGTAAACGATGCGCACATTGCAGCCTTCTGTAATGCCGATGTCTTGATGGGAACCGTTTTTACAAAAGAAGCCTTTGATATCTGTAAAGAAGCAGGCATCCGTTACATGCCGTTTATCGGGTTTCCGTCCCTTGTTCCGTCTATACTTGAAGGAACTGTCGAAGAAATCTCATATCAGATTAAATTATATAAATCCTGTGGAATTACCGGTGTCGATTTTCTTGCTTACCGTCATACGGCCTTTGACAGTGTACTGATGCACAATATTGTAATGAACGCACCTGGCATTGATTTTTGCATTGCGGGCAGCGTTGATTCTGTTGAAAAAATCCGCGAAATACAAAATAATAAATGTGCCTTTTTTACAATCGGAAGTGCATTTTTTGAAAACAGCTTTGGAAAGAGTTTTTATGAGCAGGTTAAATCAGTGTCTGAATTTTTAGGAAAATAAAATGATTCAAAAATTTTTCCCGTCGTGGTATGTAAACAATATTTTTCAAATTGATTTTGACAAACTTTTTTCACTCGGGTATAAAGGATTAATTTTTGACATTGATAATACTCTTGTTCATCACGGTGATGACTCAAACGAAACAATCGATAAATTTTTAAAGCAGCTTAAAAAGAGAGGTTTTAATATTATTTTTCTTTCTGACAATACGAAAGAGCGCGTCGAGAGATTTAATCAAAATTTAAAATTCCCTTTTATATGCGATGCCAATAAGCCTGCGCCTCAAAATTTTATAAAAGCTTTAGACATCTTAAAAACTGACAAAGAATATACAGTTGTTATCGGAGACCAGATCTTTTATGACATACTCGGTGCAAATAATGCAGGAATAAAAAGCATTCTTGTTCACTTTATTCAGCTTGATTCAGAAAAGCGCATAGGCTTAAGGCGTTATGCAGAAAAGGTGGTTTTGTTTTTTTGCAGGCATTCAAGGAGATTTAAAAATATACCGGATATAAAAATTCCTTCTGAAATAAAATACAAAACCACTAGGGTACAAACAAAAAAACTTTTCTGCCAGCAGAATATCGTGTTTTATAGAATTTCTGTTTTTAAAGAGCAGATAAAGCGGCATATAAAAAATATTTTTTCGACTCAGAAAATTGCTAAAACAAAATCGACTGAAAAACTTCCGTATCTTATAAGCGCTTACAGTTCGAAACTGATTAAAAAGGGTAAGGGCATTGACATTACGCTTCAGGAGAATAAGGCTGTAAACATTAATCTTGCATCTCAAAAGATAAATGGAATTTTAATAAAGCCCGGAGAAGTTTTTTCTTTCTGGCTTACTGTCGGCAAAGTTTCTTCCCGTAAAGGTTATAAAAAAGGTCGTATTTTAATTAGCGGTCGACTTGTTGCAGGAACTGGAGGCGGACTTTGTAATCTGGCGCACACTATAAACCAGGTTGTCCTCCACAGTGACCTTGATATAGATGAAATTCATTTTCACTCGGACTGTCTTGCTCCGGAAAAACAGCATGTCGTTTTTTCTTCTGGGACTTCGGTTGATTATAATTATATTGATTACCGAGTTAAAAATAATACGGACCGCGTTTTCCAGCTTGTGCTCTGGTGTGATGCAGAAAAGCTTTATGCCGAACTTAGAAGTGATGCTCCGTCAGTTTATGATTACGACATTACCGAAGAAGACCGCCACTTTGTAAAAGAGGATGATAAATATTACTGCCGCTCGATGATTTACCGCTGTCGCTTAAAAAAGAATACCAGAAAGGTTCTTGATAAGACACTGCTTCGCAAAAACAAATCTGAGGTTATGTACGATTACTCTGAGATTCCTGCAGAACTTATAGTCAGCCCGTAATTACTGTCTAAGCCCGTGTGTCAATCCGTGCCGTGCACCTGCCGACTCGACCACCTTGTAAAAGCCCTTGAAAATTGCTATACTTATATGAAATTAATGGAAAAATCTGCACTTTTTTGCGGTTTTCCTTTTTACGAGCGTATCTGCGCGCTGAATTTTAATAAGGCCTTAGTTAAAATTCAGTTTAAAATGACATTTTTATAAGAAAAGGTATATATATGAAATTTAGTGAATTTAATTTGGATTCTAAATTGTTAGAAGGAATCCAATGTACAGGGTATGAAAATTGTACACCTGTACAGGAAAAGGTAATTGCAGAAAGTGCAGATGGAAGTGATTTATATGTTCAATCACAAACTGGAACTGGAAAAACAGCCGCATATTTAATTGCTGTTATGCAATCAATGCTTACAAATTCAAAATTTACAGGAAAGAAAGCTATTGTTTTAGTTCCTACAAGAGAACTTGCGGTTCAAGTAGAAATGGAATGTAAGCAATTGTGTAAACAAACAGGGTTAAAAGTTTTTAGCGTATACGGTGGAGTTGGTTATGAACGTCAAGTTTCGGCAATTGAAAAAGGTGTAGACATTTTAGTTGGAACTCCTGGTCGAATTATAGACTTACAAGAACAGAATAAACTTGATTTATCAAATGTAGGTTTTGCAATAATCGATGAAGCTGATAGAATGTTTGATATGGGATTTTATCCAGAGCTAAGAATTATTCTAAAACATCTTCCTTCTGCAGAAAATAGACAGACAATGCTTTTTTCTGCAACATTAAATACTTATGTAAAAAATCTAGCATGGGAATATACTCGTGATTCAAAAGAAATTACAATTGAAGCTGAAAATATTACAGTAGATGAAATTGACCAAGAATTAATTCATGTTTCAAGTGAACAGAAAACTAAACTTTTAGTTGGAATTCTTCAAAGAGAAAATCCTGAAAGTACAATTGTTTTTTGTAATACAAAAAAAAGTTGTGAAATTATCGGAAAAAGATTGAGATTAAATGGTTTTTCTTGTGAATATATTATTGGTGATATGCAACAATCACGTCGTCTTAAAGTCTTGAATGATTTTAAGACTGGTAAAATTTCTGTCCTTGTAGCAACAGATGTTGCAGCTCGTGGAATTGATGTAAATGATCTTGCAATGGTTGTAAACTATGATTTACCAAATGAACCAGAAAATTATGTTCATCGTATTGGACGAACAGCCAGAGCTGGAAAATCAGGTAAGGCATATACATTCTGTTCAGAAAAAGATGTTTATGATTTACCAGCAATTGAAAGATATATTGACAAATCAATTCCTAGCATTGTTTGTAACGACGATTTGCTTGGACAAGATAAAAGTGAAGGCGTTTATATAAAATTAGATTCTCAAAGTGATGATTCAAAATCTTCAAAATATCGAAATGATAAAAAATCAAATCGTCAAGGGAAATTTGATAAATCACGAAATGGAAAAAATTACAAACGCCCTGATGCATATAAAAAGAAAGATTTTAATAAAAATGAAAAACGAGAAGATTTGTCTAATCTTAGTTTTGAAGAACGAATGGAAGTATACAAAAAGAAATATGCAAATATTCATTCAAACGAGAAAAAATCATCTTATAGCAGTAAAGGAAGCTATAATAAAAATAAAAAATCTAAAGATTTTAATAAGTCAAAAAATTACAACAATAAAAATAAAGGCAATATAAAATCATACGATAACAACAAAAAAGGAGTTAAAAGTCAGGGACTTTTTGCTCGTATTAAAGCTTTATTTTCAAAGAAGGATAAATAATGATTACAGTAAGTGACGTAAGTTTAAGATTTAGCGAAAAACCTCTTTTTAAAGACGTAAATTTAAAATTCACACCAGGAAACTGTTATGGAATAATCGGTGCCAATGGTGCAGGTAAATCAACATTCTTAAAAGTTCTATCTGGAGAACTTGAACATGATTCAGGAACAATTACAATGACTCCTGGAGAACGAATGGCAGTATTAAAACAGGATCACTTTGCTTATGATAACTATTCTGTAAAAGATACTGTAATGATGGGATTTCCTAAATTATATGAATGTGCTAAGGCTCGTGAATCTATTTACGAGAAAGAAGATTTTACAGAAGAAGATGGAATTAAAGCTAGTGAACTTGAAGGCGAATTTGGTGAACTTGGTGGATGGGAAGCAGAAAATCAAATTGAACAAATGCTTTCAGGTCTTGGTCTTGAAGAAGAACATCACGATAAAATGATGAATGAATTAGACGAAAGTCAAAAAGTTCGTGTATTACTTGCACAGGCTTTGTTTGGAAATCCTGATATTTTACTTCTTGACGAACCTACAAACGGTCTTGATCTTGAATCAATTGCATGGCTTGAAGACTTTTTAATTGAGTTTCCAAATACTGTAATTGTAGTAAGCCATGACCGTCACTTCTTAAATGCTGTATGTACATATATTTGTGACATAGATTACGGAAAGATTAGCCAGTTTACAGGAAACTATGACTTCTGGTATCAGATGAGCCAGATTATGCAACGTCAGGCAAAAGATCAAGCTAAAAAGCGCGAAGAAAAAATGGCTGACTTAAAGGAATTTATTCAGCGATTTGCTTCAAATGCTGCAAAATCAAAACAAGCTACAAGTCGTAAAAAAATCTATGATAAACTTGCACTTGAAGAGTTACCTGTTACTAGTCGCAAATTTCCTTATGTAAATTTTAAAGCTGATCGTGAAATTGGAAATAATGTTCTTGAAGTTAAAAATATTAATTACAAAGAAGATGGAATTGAATTATTAAAAGATTTTTCATTGTTTGTAAATCGTACAGATAAGATTGCTTTTGTTGGAATTGAACATAATTCAATTTCTGCTTTATTTGATATTATTGCTGGTGAAAAGAAAGCTGATAGTGGAGAATTTTTCTGGGGGCAGACAATTAAAACAACTTATCTTCCTCGTGATAATACTTCATATTTTGATAATGACTATAATATTACAGATTGGCTACGACAGTATTCGCCTGATCAAGATGATGCTTATGTACGAGGATTCTTGGGAAGAATGCTTTTTTCTGGAGATGAATCTTTAAAACCTGTCAAAGTATTGTCCGGAGGTGAAAAAGTTCGTTGTATGCTTTCAAAATTACAGTTATCTGGAGCAAATGTTTTGATTCTTGATGATCCTACTAATCATCTTGATTTGGAATCAATTCAGAGTTTGAACGAAGCATTAACGGCTTTTCCTGGTGTAATTTTATTTACAAGTCATGACCATGAATTTGTTCAGTCTATTGCAACTAGAATTGTTGAAATTACTCCTAAAGGTGTAATTGATAGAATGATGGAATTTGATGATTATAGAAAAGATGAACAAGTTAATCAATTAAGAGCTCAATATTACGAAGGAACTGGTAAGAAAATTAGGTATTAAATAATAACTTCTTTGCAGGTATGGCCAATAATGGCTACACTGCAGCAACTGCGACATCAATTCCAATAAAACTTTTAGATGATTCATTATTACTTCGTGATGCTGAAACATTAAAATATTATGGCGAAAAAATTGGTAAAGTAGCACTTGGTTTAGCCTTTGCATTTGATTTGTATGGAGGAATAAAAACTGGTATAGAAACAAAATCTTTTTGGCATGGAGCCTACAAGACCGTGACAGGAGCGTTGCCTACTGGTTTAGGGTATCTTGTAGCAGGTGCAACTTCACCTTTTATAACACCTGTAGGGGGAGTTTTAGCAGGAGTTGGAACTTCTTTAGTTCTTGATTATGGATTTAAGCGACTTGAAGATTATATTTGGAGAAAAAAATGAAATTAATTAAATCAAATTTTATTTCGGTTGTTTGTATTCTAATATCAATTTTTATGTTTGCTTTTTTTACTTTTTCACTTTTTTTCATCGATGAAGATAAATATATGATTTTATTTGCTACTTTTTTTCTTGGCATTCTATTTAGTATGATATCAACTTCAAAAATAGAATATGATGAAAAGCAAATATTTATAGAAATGTTTTTATGGAAAAAAATTATAATAATTAGTCAAATAAAATCCATTACTTATAGTGGTATACCTAATGTTTGTACATTTGAGTGTTCATCTGGAAAAACATATGTACCATTATTTTATCCTAAGAAGAAATTGCGAGAAATGCTGGAATTAATAAAAAAAAATAATCCTGCAATAATTGTTATAAAAGAAATAGGATAATTTAAAGCAATTTTTTTAACTTTTCACTTCCCATCAATACTAATTTGCAGGAATAGAGGGATTTTAAGCTTAATTTAGGCAAAAAAAGGTTCAAATTCAGCACTATTAAAACGATTTTACCCTGAATTTCCTTTAACAAAAGTGAATTCCAGTGTAAAATATAGATACATTTTTAGGGAAGGAAGAAAATTTAGCAGAAGGTTCGTCGGAAACTGCTGATTTTGTGAAGTCGGATCGTAGCCATGTCGTTCTGTGAGCCAAGGAGTTGTCCTAATATGTTGTCTTCCTAAGACCGCTTGGCCTTCCGACTTTTAATAAAAGTGAATTTCAGTGTAAAATATAGATACATTTTTAGGGAAGGAAGAAAATTTAGCAGAAGGTTCGTCGGAAACTGCTGATTTTGTG
>JAZUSR010000211.1:0-31759 GCA_045606765.1 Treponema sp. | reverse complement strand
TCTGAAAAAATTGTTGAAGTTGTTCAGAAAGTTCGTGAACATTATCCTGCTGAAGGAATAGCTTGTTTTATTTCTGAAGCTGAAGTTCGATAAATAATTTATAAAAGGCATTTTGAAGTAAATCCATTTTACTTTTGAAATGCCTTTTTTTTATTAAGGGTTTAATACAAACCCTAAAAACGGCCGAGTCAAGGCCTTGAGTAAAGCGTGCCTTGACCGGACGTATTATAGAAATTTAGGACAATTTATTCATGCAAAAAAACGACATCGAAAAAAAAACAAATCAATATAAGTATATTTTTTTTACAGTATTTGCCGGAGTCCTTTGGGGAATAATCAGCATATTTTTAAAAGGATTGAACAAAGCTGGAATTTCATCTGTAGAAATTGTAGCGATTCGTGCGATAATTTCATCTGCAATATTATTTTTTTATTTTTTGATAAAAGATAAAAGACTTTTAAAAATTCAATTTAAAGATATTTGGATGTTTATTGGAACAGGAGTTTTAAGTTTAACTTTTTTTTCATTATGTTATTTTAAGACAATTCTTGAATGTGGAGTTTCTGTTGCGGTAATACTTTTGTACACATCTCCAATTTTTATTTTATTATTTTCGCTTTTTTTATTTAATGAAAAGTTGAATTTAAAAAAGATAATTGCACTCGTCTTAACTTTTTTGGGGTGTATTTTAATATCAGGACTAAGTGGTGAATCAAAAGTAACTATGAAAGGATTTTTGATAGGACTTGGAAGTGGACTAGGCTATGGACTTTATTCTATTTTTTCACGATATGCATTAAAAAAATATTCGTCGCTAACAGTTACTTTTTATACTTTTGTATTTTCGGGAATTTCTTTAATTCCAGTTATAAATTTTTCAAAAGTTTTTGAAATAATGAATTTTGAAATTTTATTTTTTATGTTGGGAATATCGATATTCTGTACTGTTCTTCCATATATATTTTATACTTTTGGATTAAGCGGGCTCGAAACTGGTGCGGCGGCGATTTTTGTAACGATTGAACCTTTAGTAGCAACTTTAATTGGATTTATTTTATACAAAGAAGAATTGACCGTTACAAAAATCTGCGGCATTGTTTTTATTTTTGCCGCAGTGATTTTGCTAAGCGCAAAATCTCGCCGCCGCACCTCAATAGATAATAGAGATACAAATAAATGATTGTAAAAATTATGAGCCTTGAAGGGGTGGTATGAAGTATCTTTCTGTGAATGAATATTATAAAAAAATATTTGGGCATAAGGTTTATAAAATTTCTTTAGATGCTGGTTGTACTTGTCCGACTCGTGATGGAACAAAAAGTACAAAAGGTTGTATCTTTTGTAGTCCTCAAGGCTCTGGTGAATTTTGTTCGGATCGTAATCTTTCGATAACTGATCAAATTGAGCAAGCAAAAAATCTTGTTCAAAAAAAAATAAAAAATCTTTCAAATGTTCAGTCAAAATATATTGCATATTTTCAAAATTTTACAAACACTTATGGTGATGAAAATTTATTAGTTCAAAAATATTTAGATGCTCTTTCTAATCCAGAAATTGTTGGGATTGCGATTGGAACTCGTCCTGATTGTTTGTCTGATTCGATGTTAGAAAAAATAAATTTACTTTCAAAAAAAGATTTTCCCTTGGAGCATTCTTTTGGTAAAAAATATTTTTCGATTGAGTTTGGTCTTCAATCTTCAAAAGATTCAACTTGTAAATATATAAATCGATTGTATGAGAATTCCGAATATGTAGATGCCATAAATCGTGTGAAAAAAGTTAATAAAAATATTCATATTGTTTCGCATATAATTTTTGGGCTTCCTGGTGAATCAAAAGAGGATATGTTGAATTCAGTAAATTTTGCTCTTGCGTCTGGAACTGATGGTTTAAAATTTCAGGTTTTAAATGTTTTAACAGGTACTGAATTGGAAAAGGAGTATTTACTATCGAAGTTTAAAGTTTTAGAAATGGGTGAATATTTTGAAATTATAAAATCGGCTTTAAAGATTGTTCCTTCAAATATTGTAATTCACCGACTAACAGGTGATGGGCCGAAGAAATTATTAATTGCACCAAAGTGGGTCAGTGATAAAAAACGTGTTCTTTGTGAAATTTTAAAATTGCAAGCTGAATAATTTAATTTTTGTATATCATTTTTTTGAATTATGCTATATAATTTTAAATTCCTATGAATTATGAAAACCCATTAATTGTTCAAGGTGATAGAAGTATTTTGATGGATGTACATTCTCCGCTTGCGGAAGAATGTAGAAACTCATTGATTCCATTTGCAGAACTTGAGCGTTCGCCTGAACATTTACATACATATCGTTTGACTCCTCTTTCTTTGTGGAATGCTACAAGTGCAGGTTTTACTTTTGAAGATGCAATTGAAGTTTTACGAAAATATTCTCGCTACGATGTTCCGCAAGCAGTCGAAGTTTGGATTGAAGAAACTGCAAGTCGATTTGGGAAAATTAGGATTTTGGAAGTTCCGGAGTCTTTAAAATCTAATTTTTTTGAACCAAATGTGAATTTAAAAACGCAGAAGTCTGAACTTGATACAAAAGTAAGTGGTCCGGCAGAAGTAACTGGGCTGGCAAATGGAAGTGGTCCGGCAGAAGTAACCGGGCTGGCAAAAGTAACTGGGGTGGCAGAAGTAACCGAGCTGGCAAAAGTAAGTGGTCCGGCAGAAGTAACCGGACTGGCAAAAGTAAATTCTCAGTCAGAAGAAATTAATCCGAATGTTGTTCCAAAAGAAGAATATTTGATTTTAAAAGTTGAATCTATCCCAATTTTTAAACAGATTCAGTCGATTGCAAGTTTAAAAAAATATTTATTCCCGATTAATTCAGCGGAAATAGAAAATGCTTTTTTCTTTTTATTAACAGATAGAGGAACTATAAAACAAAAGCTTTTGGAATTTGGGTGGCCGGTTAAGGATGAAGTTCAATTAATTGAAGGCGAACCTCTTGATATTAATTTGCGTACTCAAACTCTTTCTGGAAAAGAAATGGTTGTTCGTGATTATCAAGTTGAGGCTGCAAAATCTATAGTTGGTAACAAAGGTCCTGGAACTGGTTTTGGAACAATTGTTCTTCCTTGTGGTGCTGGGAAAACTATTGTAGGTCTTCAAATTTTATCGATGTTAAAAACTAGTACTTTGATAGTAACGACCAATATTACTTCAGTTCATCAATGGATAGAGGAACTTGTAGATAAAACTGATATTAGTCGTGATATGATTGCTGAGTATACTGGTGAATCTAAAACTATTAAGCCGATTACTGTTGCGACTTATCAGATTTTGACTTGGAGACCAGATAAGGAAGGTCCATATCCTCATTTTGGTTTATTTAGAGAGCGTCCTTGGGGATTAATAATTTATGATGAAGTTCATATGTTACCTGCTCCTGTTTTTAGGGTTGTTGCGGAACTTCAAGCAGTAAGACGTGTTGGTTTGACTGCGACTTTGGTTCGTGAAGATGGTTGTCAAGGGTATGTTTTTAGTCTTGTGGGCCCAAAAAGATATGATGTTCCATGGAAAGAACTTGAGACAACAGGTTGGATTGCAAAAGCTGAATGTGTTGAAGTTCGTTTGGATTTGTCTGAAGAAAAAGAACTGGAATATGCTGTTGCTCAGGCAAGGGAAAAACATCGTATTGCAAGTGAAAATCCTTTGAAGATTCAGATTGTAAAAGAACTTGTAAATAAATTTACCGAAGATAAAATTTTAATTATTGGTCAATATTTAAATCAATTGAACGAGATTGCCAAGCTTTTAAATGTTCCAATTATTACAGGGAAGACTCCAAATAGTGTACGGGATCAAATTTATTCAGATTTTAAAATAGGGAAGATAAAAGTTCTTGTTGTTTCTAAAGTTGCTAATTTTGCAGTTGATCTTCCAGATGCTTCTATGGCTATTCAAATTTCTGGAACTTTTGGAAGTCGTCAAGAAGAAGCTCAGCGACTTGGAAGAATTTTACGCCCTAAAGAAAGAATATCTAGGTTTTTCACTTTGATTACTCGTGGTACTGTTGAAGAAGAGTTTGGTTCAAATAGACAAAAATTTTTAGCTGAGCAAGGATATTCGTATCGAATTGTAAAATATTCGGACATTTCTTCTTTTGCTATTTTTGATAAAGAGAATAATTTATTGCCAGATTTTCAGGAGAGAAATTGATGAATGTTCGTGAACCTGTGATGAGTGAACATGCAAGAAAAGTTCTTGCTTGGCGTGAATCATTTTTAAAAATGGAAGAAAATCGATTTTTCGAAATTATGCGAATGTATCTTGGTGAAATTAAAACTCCATATAATAAGCAAAAGTTAATAATGAATCTTGAAGGTTTTTTTCGCAAAAAAGAAAACTTGATAAATATTAAAAGCTTTCTTTCTGAGGATGATATTAAATTAATTTGTGCAATTGTTTTTATTCCTGATGCTACTGAAAATAAATTAACTTCTTTTTTTAAAAATACTTTTTCATATTCTTTTTTGTATGAAACTCTTTTGAATCTTGAAGAGCGTTTGATTATTTTTAGAGAAAAAAAAGAGGTGGATTTTTCAGATTCTTTAGTAATTGAGTTAAATCCCTTTTTGGAAGAAGCTTTTTACGATCTTATTAGTGTTGAACAACTTTTAAAAGATGTTGTTTATCAAAAAAGTTTAAATGCTGAAGATTGCTTTTTGCCAGAATTAATTCCTTGTTTTGTATCTTTTGTGCTTGAAAATCCAAATCTTGCAAAGCAGGATGGTTCGTTAAAAAAACATACTTTGGAAATTGCTGAAAATTATTTTGGTTCGAGCACAAAGATGTTAGAACTTTTGTATAAATCTTTTTTGAATCTTTCAATTTTAAAAGAAAAATCTCGTGGCGTTGAGTTCGATTGGAATAAATTAAATAGTTTTGTAAATCAAAGTTTTTTTGAACAACTTGTTTATATAATCGTAGCAAGTTGTGGTCATTTTACTCGTGAAAGTTTGTTTAATCATGGTCAGTCTTTTGTTGATACTTTTCTTTTATTAAAGGACAAGTCTTTTACTGAAGATTTGTTTTATAAAACTTGTTTTTTAGTTTCTGTTCAAAAACATTCTTTTCAAAGAACCTCTACTTCTCGATTTGGAAAAATTTTAAGCGAAGGTAGAAGTCGTTTGCAAAATGATTCTACAAGTGATAGGTTGTCAAATTCTGTTATTAGTTCTATTGACAGTATATTTGATGCATGTGTTATGTTTGGTGTTTTTTGTTTTGATGGAAAAACAAAAAGCGGTGATTCTGTTTATTGCATAAATACTTTTTATAAAGATTCTTTTGTTGAAAATGATTCTGTAAAGGGAATGGTTAATATTAGTTCTGGAATGGAATTGTCATTGATGCCTGGTTTTCAAGTTAAAAATTCTATTAAGCTAGTTAAATTTCTTTCTTTGGAAAAATATGATCGAGTAAGTATTTTTTCAATTTCTAAAAAAAGTATAATGCGTGGTTTTGATTTTGGTCTTTCGAATATGGAAATTATCAATTTTCTAGAAGACGCTTCTTTGTATAAAATCCCAGAACTATTATCTGTTCAAATTGATGAATGGTGGTCATCGTATTCATCGGCTTCTTTTTATAGGGGTTTTGTTTTGAAAGTTGATAGTAAAACGGCTGTTCTTGCTGAAAATAATTCAATTTTTGCATCTCATATTCATTCGATAATTGCCCCTGGTATTTATTTATTGGATGTTGAAAATGATGAACAGGCAATGAACTTGATAAAAGAAAGTGGTTTTGATTTTGTTGGAAAGATAAAATCTGTAACAAAAGAAGATTCTTCCTTAGATTTTTCAAGTTTAAATTTAGATGGAAATGTAATTAATTTTAAAACTTCTTTTGAAAAACCTTCTGAAAATATTGAAGTTCGTGATTCAGCAAAAATTGAAAAAGATTTAATTGATGTTCTAAAATCTATGGAATTAGATGATGAACAACGGGAAAGTCTTGAACTTAGAATTGAACATAAAGTAATTGTAAATCCTGAGCAGTTAAATTCTGGGATTCTTCGTATTGAAAAAATTCAAGCTGGGGCAATGGATTTTGCTGGTAAAATTTATATTATTGAGCAAGCTCTTAAAAATGAGGAAAATATTGAAATAAAATTTGATAAAAATGGAAAATCGATTTTGGGTAAGCCAATTAATATTAGAAAAACTATCGATGATTCTTTTATCCAGATTAAACTTATTCCAGAGGATAAAATTCGAGAATTTTCGCTTGGTAAAGCATCTTTTGTAAAAAGAATTCGAAAAACAATTTATCAAAGTTAAAAAATATTTTCTTTTTTTTAAAAAGAAGAGTATAATTATTTGAATAAATATTTGGGGCACTATGGGATATAATATTGAATTTCAAATTGCATCATTGATATTTGTTATAATTATCATGATTGCAGTATATAGTCGAAAAAGAAGTGATAATTTGATAAACCGATTGTATCGTTTTTTTATGTTTGTGGTGCTGTCAGAATTGGTTTTGGATATAATTAGTGTAATTTTTATTACTGATGCAATTAGGACTAATAATTTTACATTTTGGCTTCACTTTTTTTCAAAATTATATCTAATTTCTATGCTTTTATTCATTTTGATGATTGTAATTTATTGTATTATGAATACTTTATATGATGGAATTTCAAAAAAACGCTTAATGGTAAAGTATATTGAATGTTTTTCTTTATTTGTTCTTTTTATAATTGGTACTATTTTTATAATTATAAATCCTCTTTTGTATGGTGGTTCCGGAAGATTGATTTATTCGTATGGAAAACCTTCTGATATTGTTTATGCTTATTCAACTTCAGCGGTGATTTTTGTTGTTGTTCTATTACTCGTTAATTTGAAGAAAATTCCATTTTCAAAATTTTTGCCAATTCTTTCATTTTGTATAATGGAAGGTGTAATTGCTTTAGTTCAAGTTTTTAATAAGGAACTGCTTCTTGTTGGATTAGGATCTGCTGTAGTTCTAGCAATAATGTATTTTGTTCTTGAAAATCCAGATTATGATAAGATTTCAAATCTCGATAAAACAAATGTTAAGTACCAAAGAATTGTTAATATGATGTTTCCAAAAATTATTGCTGATAAAATTTTAAATGGAAAGTCAAATATAATTTCTTCTTTGGAAAAAGTTGACGATGTTTCTGTAATGACAATTTGTGTTGCTGATTATTCAAACCTTGCAATGACTAACGGTGAACTTTTAATGGCAAATTCTGTAAATAATTTCTTTTCTGAAATTGATGATATTGCTCGTTTGTTTAAGGTCGTAAAAATCCGTTCATATGGAGATAGATATGTTGTTGCTTGTGGGGTTACTGAAAATATAAAGAATTCTTGTGAAGAAATTATAAAATTTGCAAAGTCTGTGTTGAGAGTTTTAGAAAAGTTTAATAGTTCTAGTTCAATTCAATTTAAAATAAAAATTGGTATTGATTATGGTTCTGTAATTGCAGGGATTTTCGGAAAAAATCGTATTTCGTATGATATAATTGGAGATGTTGTAGATTCGGCTCTATTTCTTGAGTTAATTGATTCGTTAGATGAGATTTGTGTTTCTGAAAAAGTTCGTTTTATGGTAGATAAAAAATTTGAATTTGTGGAGAATAAAACTTACGAAAGAAAAGGTTTTGGAGAGGTTAAATCTTTTTTTTGTAAATGAAGGTGAATAAAGTAAGTCTATGGATTCTTTTGTTATTACTGAAACAGTATTTATAGTAATTACTCTCATTTTATGTTTTGTATTATTTTTAAGCATGTTATTCAATGTTTATCAAGTAAAACAAAAGAAAAAATTTAAAAGTTTATTTGAAGAAAATAGGCAGATTATTCATGCTGTAATGGATCCTGGAGATGCCAATTACTGGGAATGTGATTTTTCAAAATACGATAAACTCTGGGCAGAAGTTGAACGTCATAATTTATTAGAATCCAAGGATGATGAATTTGAGGATGTAGAAGAACTTGATAGTGTTGATGATGATACTCCACTAGGATTTTTTGAAGGAGCTGCTGATTTAATTGAAGTTGATGATAATGGAATAAGCGATAACGATGAATTTAAATCAAAGGGTGCTCTTTTGCCGTTGGGCTATGTTTATTATAGTGCAATCAAAAAAGAATATCGTGATGAATTTAATCAATTGTTAAAAGATTTTATTGCTGGAAAAACAAATAATTTTATTGAAATTGATGTCCCTATGGAGATGAAGGATAATCGAAATAATGTTCAAGTTGAAACATGGAAACATATTGCTTATCGTTCAATCAAGGCAAAAGGTGGAAAAGTCAAAAAAGCAATTTGTATGATTACTGATGTTACTAGCAAAAAACGAATTCAGCGTGAATATGACAGTATTATTAAGTATCAAAGTTTTGTTCAGCAAAGTTATCCTGCTTTTTCTCGAATAAATTTAACTACAAATAAAGTATTGGAACGATTTATAAGTATTCAGGGGTTGTCAAAGGAATTTGTTGGGTATACTGCTGTAAAAGAATTAGAATTTATTAAAAAATTAATTCAATCTAATGGGCAAAATAGAACTTTTGTTCTTGATCGTGAAGAATTGATTATTGATTTTCAAAACGGTGGGCGTAATAAAAAATGTTCTTTTAGTTATAAATTTGAAAATGGTGAATTACATTGGTTTAATTTATATGTTGAATTGGTTTCTAATCCAGCAAATGGCGATATTGAAGCTTACTGTTATTTGATGGATATAACAAGTCAAACTATTTCATTGTTGACAAAAGATGATGTTTTAAGAGATGAAGTTGACTATATTTTTTGGTATAACAATATTTCTCATGAATGTGAATTTATTAATAAAGCTCATAATATTAAATGGATTAAAGAAACTGAGTTGATTAATTATGATAAATTTATTTCAATGTTTCTTTTGAAAAAAGTTCCGGAGTCTGATCGACAAAAAGTAGCTGAAGATTTTGATATTGGTCAAATTGAAAAAAAATTAGAAAATTCTAGTGAAGTTTCATTTACTTATCACACTCGTGCAGAAGATGGTTCTGTAGAAATAAAGCAAGAAAAAGTTTTCCGTTACGAAAAAGAATCAAATATCTTAATTTTTGTTTGTAAAGATATTACAGAAGCAACTTTGATGGAAAATCAGCAAAGTGAAAAACTAGCATTGGCAATTAAACAAGCAGAGTTAGCAAATGCCTCAAAGAGTGATTTTTTATCTCGAATGAGTCATGACTTGCGTACTCCTATGAATGGAATTATGGGAATTGCTGAACTTGCTAAAAAGGAACTTGATAATCCGGAAGCTCTTGAACGCGATATTAATAAAATTCTTTCATCTAGTTCATATATGTTAGGTTTATTAAATGATATTCTTGATATGTCTAAAATTGAAAGTGGACGTATGGAAATTCGTAAGTTGCCAATTGCATTTGGTTCAATGCTTGAAAGTATTATTACTTTGTCGCGTGTAATGTGTGAAGAAAAGGGTGTCATTTTCTATTGTAATAAAAAACCTAAGGATTATGAAAATTTTATATTGGTAATTGATAAACTTCACTCTCAGCAAATTGCAATGAATCTTATTTCGAATGCTGTAAAATATACTCCTCGAGGGGGACGTGTTGAACTGTTGCTAGATTCAAAACCTATTTCAGACACTCTAATTGAAGTAACTGTAATAATTAGTGATACTGGGGCAGGCATGACAGAAGGGTTCCAAAAAATTATGTATGAAGCATTTACCCAAGATAGTAATTCTGTTAATAAAGGTGGAACTGGTTTGGGTCTTGCAATTGTACATAATCTTGTAAAACTTATGAATGGAACAATTGAATGTAAGAGTGCTCCTGGAGAAGGAACAACTTTTACTATTAAAGTAAATGTAGAAAAATACGTTGATACAAAATCAAAGATTTTATTTGATGTTCCAAAAGATTCGGTTGAGAAAAATCTTGAGCATACTTTAGAAGGAAAGCGAGTCTTGCTTGTTGAAGATAATGAACTTAATCAAGAAGTTGCTTCTCGCTTGCTAAAGATTGAAAAAATGGAAGTTGAAATTGCTAACCATGGGCTTGAAGCACTAAACATGTTTAGTGAAAGAGAACTTAATTATTATGATGTAATTTTGATGGATGTAATGATGCCTGTAATGGATGGTTTTCAGGCAACTCATTTACTTAGAGCAATGGATCGTAAAGATGCTAAAGAAGTTCCAATTATTGCTATGACCGCAAACGCTTTTACAGAAGATGTTGAAAAATGTATTGAAGTTGGAATGAATACCCATCTTTCAAAGCCTATTGAAAAAGAAAAAATGATTGCAACAATTAAGCATTACATTTTTGAAAAAAAATAAATTTGCGATTTAATTTTAATATGTTATATTAATATATGAAATCTTACTCAAAAAAAGGAGAATAATAATGAGTAAATATGCAGGAACACAAACTGAAAAAAATCTTGAAGCAGCTTTTGCTGGAGAAAGTCAGGCAAGAAATAAGTACACTTATTTTGCATCAAAAGCAAAAAAAGAAGGGTTTGAACAAATCGCTGCTTTATTTTTGAAAACTGCTGATAATGAAAAAGAGCATGCAAAACTTTGGTTCAAAGAATTAAACGGAATTGGTTCTACTGATGAAAATTTAAAGGCTGCTGCTGATGGTGAAAACTATGAATGGACAGATATGTATGATAGTTTTGCCAAAACTGCAGAAGATGAAGGTTTCCCTGAACTTGCAGCAAAATTCCGAGCAGTTGCTGCTATTGAAAAGAAACACGAGGAACGATATCGAGCTCTTCTTAAAAATGTTGAAATGAAAGAAGTTTTTGAAAAGAGTGAAGTTAAAGTTTGGGAATGTCGAAATTGTGGACATATTGTTGTTGGAACAAAAGCTCCTGAAGTATGTCCTGTTTGTGCTCATCCACAAGCATTCTTTGAAATTCACGAAGAAAATTATTAATTGATTTAATAAGGTTTAAAGAATGAGAAATTGTTTTTTAAACCTTATTTTCAGGAGGCGTGAAAATGAAAGTTGCAATTACTTATGAACGAGATTCTGGAAATGTTTTTCAGCACTTTGGAAAAACAGAATATTTTAAAATTTATCAAGTTGAAGATGGAAAGATTCTAAGTTCAGAGATTGTTAGTAATGGTGGTTTTGGTCATCACGATTTAGCTACTTACTTGAAAGGATTAGGTGTGGAAGTTTTAATTCTTGGAAATCGTGGGCAAGGTGCAATTGATGCAATTAACGAAGCTGGGTTAAAAGAAATTCCTGGAATTGTTGGGAATGCTGATGATGCAGCTCAAAGGTTTGCAGAAGGTAATCTGGTGGGAAATTTTGATGCAAAATGCAATCATCATGGAGAGCATCATCATGATGTGGAAAAACCTTTATTTACATTAATTAAATAACTTTATAGTAAAAAATAAAAAAATCTAGTATAGTAAATTCTATGAAACATTCAATGCAAATTTTAAAAGAAGCGGCAAAAAAATATGGTCCGCTATGTGTAGGGCTTGATACAGACCCTTTGTACATACCTGAAAATATTCGTAAAAATTATTCATCAGATGCAGATGCTGTGTTGGCTTACAATCTTGGCTTGATTGAAAGAATAAAAAAAGACGAGAGTGCTTGTTGTTTTAAAATTCAAGTTGCTTATTATGAGGCAATGGGCTTAAAAGGAATGGAAGTTTATGCAAAAACTGTAAAAGCTGTTCGTGATGCAGGTTTTGTTGCTATTTCGGATATTAAGCGTGGAGATATTGCAGCAACTGCAAGTGCATATGCTAGAGCACATTTTTCAGGAGATTTTGAAACAGACATTATTACTATCAATCCTTATATGGGATTTGATACTTTAAAACCCTTTACTGAGTTTACTTCAAAGGAAAAAGGTTCAAAGGGAATTTTTGTGTTATTAAGAACTTCAAATCCTGGGATGGTTGATATTGAACAACAAGAGTTAAAGGACGGTTCACGAGTTTTAGATAGAGTCGGAAATGAATTGAATCGAATTTTTGATGATTCAAATAGTGAATATCCTGATCAAGAATGTAGTCCTGTTGGTGCTGTTGTTGGTTGTACAGAAGAAAGTGATGCTCGAATATTAAGAGATACTTATCCAAATATCTTTTTCCTTATTCCTGGTTACGGGGCTCAAGGAGGTGCTGCTAAGATTTGTAGCATCTTGCTTGAAAAATGTGGTGGAACTGTTAATTCAAGTCGTGGAATATTATGTGCTTGGAAAAATGATTCATCGTTAGAACAAAAGCGAAATTCTGGAACTTTATCAATGGAAGATATTTTAGATTCTAGTGCAAAGGCTGCAATTGATTCAAAAAAAGATTTGATGAGTTTTTAATAAAAAAAAATTTAAAAATAAAAAATGCGGAGGCATAAAAATGAGTTCGACTAAAGATTGTCATGGAAACACAATTCCTGTTTATGCAAAAGGTATTGTGGGGTCAAATGTAATTGTAAAGGAAGCTGTTCCTGTTGGAAGTGTATATTCATTAAAAGTGAATATAACAGTAAAGGCTAAGTCAGTTCCTAAGCCGGGTCAATTTTTTATGCTTCGTGCAACTAAAGGTAAATGCTTGATGGGTCGCCCAATTAGTGTTTATCATTCAGTTGTCTTACAAGAAAATCAAAATAATACAAAAGATATTTCTCTTGAGTTTTTAATTTTGAAAAAAGGCAATGGTACTGAAGAATTATGTTCTCTTGAAAAAAATGATGCAGTTGATATTTTGGGACCTCTTGGAAACGTTTTCCCAAAACCTTCTGCAAAAATGATTTTGGATAAAAATAAAGTTTGTATCATTGGTGGAGGAATAGGCATTGCTCCTGTTGCAGGGTTTGCTGAAAGTCTTGAACCAAAAACTTACGATTTTTATGCTTGCTTTAAAAGTGGAAAATATGGAATCAAAAGTATAAAGCCTAATAAATTGGTCATAACAACTGATGATGGTAGTGTTGGAATAAAAGGAATGCTGCCTAAGGCTTTAGATGAGAAAAAAATAAAAGAGTATACATGTGTTTATGCTTGTGGTCCTACTCCTATGTTGAAGTATGTTCAAGAGATTTGTGCAAGAGCAAATGTAAAATGTTATTTGAGTATGGAATCTCGAATGGCTTGTGGAATGGGAGTTTGTCTTGGTTGTACTATTGAAACTACTGAAGGGTATAAGCGTTGTTGTAAAGAGGGGCCTGTATTTGAAGGGGAAAAATTGATTTTTTCAGCTCCAATAAAACATGCCGAGCAAGTTATAGTTGCTTCTAAAAATAAAAAAGTAAAGCCTGATTTATCGGTAAAAATTAAAGGTGTTGAATTTAATAATCCTGTAATTGGAAGTTCTGGAACTTTTGGTTTTGGAACAGAATATAAAGATATTTTTGATGTAAATAAACTTGGGGGAATTTCAAGTAAAGGTCTAACTATAGAACCTCGTCAAGGAAATTCTGGCATTCGTGTTTGGGAAACTCCTTCTGGTTTAATGAATTCAATTGGATTACAAAATCCAGGAATTCCACATTTTATTGAACACGAACTGCCCCAGATGTTAAAACTTAAACCTGTGACAATTGCTAACCTTTCGGGTTCAACTTTGGAATCTTATGTAGAAGGTGCCAAACTTTTGGAAAAAACTAAAGTTCCAATTATTGAATTAAATATTTCTTGTCCTAATGTTTCAGCTGGAGGAGCGGCTTTTGGTATGACTTGTTCTGCTGCAAAGGATGTTGTTAGTGCAGTACGAAAAGTTACTACAAAACCAATGATTGTAAAATTAACTCCACAGGCTTCTGATGTTGTAGGGGTTGCTCTTTCATGTATTGAGGCAGGAGCAGATGGGATTTCTTTATGTAATTCTTTTCAAGGAATTGCAATTGATATTGAAAAAGGTCGTCCTGTTTTTGATAAGGTGAAAGCGGGATTCGGTGGTCCTGCTGTGCGTCCGATTGCTGTTAGACTTGTTTATGAAGTTGCTCAGGCTATTCAAAAGTTGCCAAAGGAAAAACAGGTTCCAATTATTGGAATTGGTGGAATAGCAACTTGGCAAGATGCTGTTGAATTTATTATGGCTGGTGCAACTGCTATTCAAGTGGGAACTAATACTTTTGCAAATCCTAATTCTATGATCGAAATTATTGATGGTTTAAAAGATTTTATGAAGCGAAAAGGGTTTGCTTCGATCGAGGATTTTAGAGGTTGTGCTTTATAAAATAATTGCTCGTTAATAACGTAGAATTTTTAAAGGTGTATTATGAAAAAAGATTTTGGAAAAAAAACATTTTTGTTTCCGATGCCTGTTTTAATAATTGGGACATATAATCTAGATGGTTCGGCAAATGCAATGAATGCTGCATGGGGTGGAATTTATAATGATGGCAAGATTTCTATTTGCGTTGATAAAGGGCATAAAACTGTTGCTAATATACAACAAAGAAAAGCTTTTACTGTAAGCGTTGCTGATTTTGATCATATTCCTCAATGTGATTATGTTGGAATTGTTTCTGGAAATTCTGTTTCTAATAAAGTTGAAAAAGCGGGATTTACTTCATCTAAAAGTAATTTTGTTGATGCGCCTGTAATCAATGAATTAAAGATGGTTTTAGAATGTGAATTAATCAGTTATGACGAAAAGACTGAACAATTGATTGGAAATATTATAAATGTTGCAGCAGATGATTCTGTTTTAACAAATGGCAATATAGATTCTGAAAAATTAAAACCGATTACATATGATCCTGTAAATAAAAATTATATTCAGTTAGGAAAAATTGTCGGTAAAGCTTTTTTCGATGGTAAAAAAATAAAAGGCTAGAAAAGTATGTTTTTTATCTAATGAAAATTCTCGTTTATTAAAATTAAAGAAATCATTTAATTGTAAAGGTATGAAAAATTTGCTATTATAAAAGCATGATTAAAATTATTAAGTCAAAAGATATTGAAAAAAATTGGTTCAATGGTCGTGAGTTTGAAGAGACTAATGAAACTGTTCAAAATGTCATTTCTGATGTAATTGAAAATGGGGACGGTGCTCTTCAAAAATATAGTAAGATGTTTGATGTTTCATCTCCCAAAACTTTTGAAATTTCTGAACACGAATTAAAAGCAGCGGCTGATAAACTTAAAGCAGAAAATCCAGATATGTATCATGCAATTTCGTATTCTCATGAATTGGCTTTAAAGTTTGCAACTCGCCAAAGACAGTCTTTTGATAATTTTGAAGTTGAACTTGCACCTGGCGTTTTTACAGGGCAGAAAAATATTCCTGTTGAAGGAGCTGGAGTTTATGTTCCAGCAGGTAGATTTCCGTTACTTTCAACTGTAGTAATGACTGTTACACCGGCTGTTGCCGCAGGTGTTAAAAATATTATTTTATGTACTCCTCCTCGTGTTCATCCAGATGATTTGGCAGTTGCTAAAGAAAAAGGGCTCGGAGTTCCGGGGGCTTCTTTTGTTGGTGGTAAACCTTATGCAGATGAAGGAATTATGGCTGCTGCTTACATTTGTGGTGTAAAAAGATGTTTTGCTTGTGGAGGAAGTCAAGCTATTGCTGCTATGGCTTATGGAACTGAATCAATTCCTCAAGTTGATGTAATTGTTGGCCCTGGAAACAAATTTGTTGCTGCTGCAAAAAAACAAGTTTATGGAAAAGTGGGAATTGATATGGTTGCAGGTCCTACAGAAGTATTTGTAATTGCAGATTCAAGTGCCAATCCAAAATGGGTTGCTGCGGATTTGCTTGCTCAAGCTGAGCATGATGTTGTGGCTCAAGCTGTTTTGGCTACAAATGATGAATCTTTAGCAAAAAAAGTCGCAGATGAAATTGAAATTCAGATTGAATCTTTAAAGACAAAAGAAATTGCTCGTCAAAGTATTGATAAGTATGGAAGAATTATTATAACTGAATCTTTAGAAGAAGCTTGTGAATTAGCAAATAAAAAGGCTCCTGAGCATCTTGAACTTGCTTTAGAAGCAGGTCCTGTTAGAGATAAACTTCAAGAATTAGTTTGTAATTATGGTTCTCTTTTTATTGGACATTATGCTGCTGAAGTTTTTGGTGATTATTCTGCAGGGCTTAATCATACTTTGCCAACTGCGGGAGCTGCTCATTATACTGGTGGATTAAGTGTACGAATGTTTTTGAAAACTGTTACAACTTTGCAAGTTAAAGATGGTTCTGAAGGTATGGTAAAATCTGCTAGTGCTGCTGGATTGTTTGGAGATGCTGAAGGACTTGTTGCACACGCAAAAGCTGCAAGAATAAGATTGGAGAAATAAAATGTTAAGAATTACAAAGCTTGGTGAAGAAGTATTAAGAAAAAAATCAGTTCCTGTTTTGCCTGAAGAAATTAATGATGAATTTCGTGCATTGTTATCAGAAATGTTTACAACAATGGATGAGGCAAATGGAGTTGGGCTTGCAGCTCCTCAGATTAATATTAATAAAAGATTTTTTGTAGTTACAGCTGATGATGATGTTCGAAGAGTTTTTATTAACCCTGAAATTATTTCAACTTCTGCAGAACTTTCTGAATATGAAGAAGGATGTCTTAGTATTCCTAAAATTTATGAAACTATTGTAAGACCTGCCAAAGTTACTGTTCAAGCATTAGACGAAAATGGAAAGCATTTTACTTTGGATGCAGAAGGACTCCTAGCTCGTATAATTCAGCATGAGAACGACCACCTTGATGGAATTGTTTTTATAGATCGTGGTGATGCTGAATTTGCAAAAAAAGCTGAAGAAACAATGAAAAAACGACAAGCTCGGTATGAAGAAAAAATAAAAGCAAAAGAAGCTAAAGAGAGAAAGATTGCAGCAAAAAAAGCTGCAAAAGAGGCTAAGTTAAAATAATGATAAAAGTTTTATTTGCAGGCTGCCCTGAACCTGCTGCAAAAACATTAAAATATTTGTTTGAACATTCAGAGGAAAATAGTTTTAAAATTGTAGGAGTTTTGACAAACCCTCCAACAGCAAAAGGTCGTCATAAAGATTTAATTCCGACACCTGTTGCAAAAGTTGCAGAGGAATATTCAACAGAAGAAAATTTTATTCCTGTATTTACTCCGGAACATTTGAATGCTGAAGCTCGTGAACAGATTATGCCTTTGGCCGCAGATATTTTAGTATGTTTTGCTTATGGACATATTTTTGGGCCAAAGTTTTTGTCGATGTTCAAATATGGTGGAATGAATCTTCATCCATCTCTTTTGCCAAAGTATAGAGGTTGTACTCCAGTTCCAGCTGCAATCTTGAATAGAGATTCTGAAACTGCTATTACGATTCAGACAGTATCGTTAAAAATGGATGAAGGAAATATTCTTGCTCAGGAGAAAGTTTCTTTAACTGGAACTGAGGTCGCTTTTGAATTACTTGATAATGCGGCAATTTCTGGAGCTAGGTTAATTTGTGACATTCTTTTAAAAATTGAAAATGATCCTTCTGTTTTAATAGGTATTCCACAATCAGGAGAACCAAGTTATACAGGTGTAATTTTGCATGAAGATGGAAAAATTGATTGGTCTAAGACTTGTTATCAAATTGATGCTCAGATTCGTGCTTATACTCCAGAACCAGGATGTTATTGTTTGGTTGAAGATTCTTCAGGAAAAGTTGAAACCATAAAAATTGTGGAAGCTTTGCCGTTTGATATGAATAATTTTCAAAAATTAGGTTCTTATGTTCAGCAAACAGAAATCGAGTTATTTGAAAATTCAGTTTGCGGAACTGTACTAAAGTTTGATAAACCATCAGGAATTTGGATTAAATGTGGGGAAGGCTTTCTTTGTGTTAAAAAACTTCAGAAACAAGGAAAAACTGTAATGGGGTATAAAGACTTTATGAATGGTGCTAGAAATTTTATAGGCTTACTATTGAAGTGACTTAATTTATAAAGTATATTATTATTTGTAATATTATAGTAATATAACTATAGGTGAAATTATGAAAGACAAAAAATCTATTATTAATGAAACTGCTAAAAAAACTGGGTTTGTAATTAAAAATACCCTTGAATCTTTACAAAGCACAGGTAAAGCATTTGTGTTATACACAATTGCTCTTGTTTTTATGTTTGGAGTGTTTGCAGTAACTGTGTTCCTCGCATTTAACAAAGGAAAAGAACGTGTTCTTGTTCCAAATGTTATTGGTAATAATATTTATTCTGCTCAATTAATGTTGCAAGAAAAGGAATTGTATCCTCGTTTACAGATGCGATATTCTGATATTCCTGGACAAGCAGGTTTGATTATCGATCAAAGTCCAAAAGCGGATGCTGTTGTAAAAGCGTCAAGTCGTGTAACTTTGGTTGTAAGTCGTGGTATTGTATTTGATCATGTTGGAAATTATATCGGAACAAATATTGATGCACTTAAAACAACTTTGGACGCGCTTTATGCAGGTGCTTCAATTCCATCTGTAACAATTGCTAATCCAATTTTTAAACAAGATGCTTCGTTGCCTGGAACTATATTAGAGCAAGAGCCTCCAGAAGGAACTCCAATTACTCAGCCAATCGAGTTAAAATTAGTTGTTTCAAGTGGAAATGAAAAAATTAAGGTTGCTATCCCAGATTGTGTAGGTAAGACATTACCAGAATTTTTATCAATTATGGCTTCAACAAATTTATGTTTTGATATTACACAACATATTGCAACTGGTTCAGAAGTGCCAGGAACTATTGTTAAGCAAACAAATCCAAATAATAAAAATGAAGCTTCTGAATATTCAAGAGTGCAAATTGAATTTGCTATGCCAGAAGTAACAGGTGAAATTATTGAAGCTAAACCTGTCGTTGATGTTTCAAATAAAACAGAAGCTGAAGCTGCAGAAGATGCAAATAAACGAGATATGACAAATTATGTTCATGGGGTTATAACTACAAAAATTCCTGAATATCCTTATGCCATTCCTGTAAAAGTTGATGTTATTCCACAGGAAGGTTCTCGATACGGTTTTGCAACTTTTAATCATATTGGTGGGGAAATTTCGATTCCATATGCTGTGCCTCATGGTTCAGTTTTGGTTTTGTCAGTATTAAACAAAGAAGTTGAAAAAATAGCAATTCAATAAAATGAATAAAACAAAAATTTGCCTTACATTAACATGTAAAACGTTGCAAGAAAATATTGAAATTGCAAAAAAATATAGCCAATATATTGATTTGGTAGAATTACGCGCAGATTATTTGGACGAGGATGAATGTTTACATATTAGGAAATTTCCTAGATTGTTAAATATTCCCTGTATTTTGACAATTCGCCGAAGAATCGATGGTGGCCAATATATTGGTGGTGAAGCTGCACGAACAATGTTATTTGCTCGTGCGATGGCTTTTGCTGATCAGGAAATGTCTAAGAATTTTGCTTATGTTGATTTTGAAGATGATTTCCATATTCCAAGTTTGCAAGATGCGGCTCATGCATTTGGAACAAGAATTATTCGAAGTTTCCATGATATGAATAATCCTGTGTATGATATTATTGAGAAATGTAATTCAATGCGAAAAACAGGATTTGAAATTCCTAAGATTGCTTTTAATCCAAATTCTTTAAAGGATGTTACTCATTTATTTGAAGTTGCAAAGGATTTTACAGAGTATGATCATATCCTTTGTGCCATGGGAGATTTGGGGTTACCTTCAAGAATTTTAGCAAATAAAACTAATTCATATTTAACTTATTGTTCACCAAAAGAAACTGCGGGAAATACAAATTCTATTGGACATATTGATCCAATTACTTTAACAGAGTTATATAGATTTAGAAAAATTTCAGATCGAACAAAAATATATGGAATAACAGGATTCCCATTGCATTATACTTCTAGTCCAGAAATTCATAACAAGGGTTATGATAAAAATAACATAGATGCAGTATATGTTCCTATTAGAAGTCCAAAAATTTCTGAAGTTGTTGAATTTTGTAATACAGTTGGAATTGAGGGAATGTCGGTAACTGTTCCTCATAAAGAAACTGTTTTAATAGAAACAAATTCAATTGATAGTGAAGTTTCAGAAATTCGTGCATGTAATACAATTGTAAAAAAAGACGGCAGATGGTTTGGGTATAATACAGATGCTAGTGGTTTTTCACAGGCTCTTCAAGAATTTTTGGGTGTTGAAAAATTAAAGAGACGACGAGTTGCAATTATTGGTGCAGGAGGGGCTGCAAGAGCAATTGCTTATGCTGTAAAAAAACTTGGTGGTAAAGCTTGTATTTTTAACAGAACTGTTGCCAATGCAAAAGCTATTGCTGATAAATATGGATTTGCTTTTTCGCAATTGGGTCCAGATTGTCTTTATGATTTAGATTACTATTCAGATATTATTATTCAAACAACATCTGTAGGTTCTGGAAGTGTAGGTCCTTCTAGTGAAAAAAATGATCCTTTGTATTTTTATAATTTTAAGGGAACTGAATCTTTATATGACATTGTTTATACTCCAGAAGTCACCCCAATTATGACTCGTGCAATGGCTGCAGGTTGTAAAGTATCTAATGGTTATTCAATGTTACGATATCAAGGATATAAACAGTTTAAATTATTTACAGGAGTTGATTATGGCAATGACACAGAATGAACAAAAAGAATTAGTAGCATCAACTGCAATTGATACATTGATAAAAGATAAAAAGATTTTTTCTGGAATGAAAATTGGACTCGGTACAGGTTCTACTGCTATTCCTGCAGTAAAGCATCTTGCAAAAAGAATTAATGATGGTACTTTAAAAGATATCAAAGCTGTTGTTACAAGTTTTGGAACTCAAAATTTATGTGAAGAACTTGGAATTCCTGTTTATTCAATGAATGATAAAATTATTGGTGGTCATTTGGACTTAGCAATTGATGGAGCTGATGAAGTTGATCCTAAAAATAATGTAATTAAAGGTGGTGGAGCAGCACTATTACGAGAAAAAATTGTTGCATATAATTCAGATCAGTTTGTTGTAGTTGCTGATTCTACTAAAATTGTGGATTCTCTTGGAACAAAATTCCCTTTACCAGTTGAAATTATTGGAGAGGCAAGAGTTCCTGTTGCAAAAGCTTTAAATGCTCTTGGGGCAGAATGTACTCTTCGTGAAGGTGTAAAAAAATGTGGTCCTGTAATTACTGATAACGGAAATCAAATTTTAGATATCGTATGGAAGAATCCTGTTGATTCAGAACTGATGGAAGATAAAATTAATTCTATTGTAGGTGTTGTTGAAGTAGGATTTTTTACAAAGAATAAGCCAATTGTTTTTACAATGGATTCTAATGAAAAAGTAATTCAGCGATAAAATATGTTTCCACCTTTTTCCACCGATATTGCAAAAAAATATGCCCAAGATTTTATTGAGTGTCTTGAAAAAGGAAATTTTATAGATGATTTTACTGGGATGTTTGGTATTCTGGTTTGTCAATTTATTGGAAACAACGAGTTTAATTTGGATTCTTCGATTGAAGAACTTCGTGATGGTTATATAGTTTTAAAAGCCTTTTCTGGGCAGTACAAAAGTCGTTGGAATTATGATGGTTTTGTTCCTGCTCTACTTGATCAAGATGAATATGACAAGGCTGTTCTTCCTAATGATAAAAAAATTCATCAGTTGTCAGAAGTTCCAGAAAATGAATCTTTAGCCGAAAAGAAAATTCGTGATAAAAATCGTCTATTATTGTGCAATCAAACTTTAGAAAAAATTTATTCTCTATACAAGTTTACTTGTTTTGATTTTGTTCAACGAGATTTTGAATTTTTAAAACAAAAAATAAAATATGATTCAAGTTCAATAGAAATAAAATTATTACCAACTGGGACAGGTGATTGTGCTGCTCCTAAACTTTTAAGTTATGCTTTTAGTAGAAATCTTACTCCAATAAGTCTTGTTGAATTTTATTGGGGTAAGCCAAATAGTCATTTTGTTCATAAATCTTTTTATGCTCCTTGTGATCAAAAGTGTAATTTTATTCTTCCTGTGATTTTGGGTCTTGAAATTATTTATCGTGATGATGATATTATCGTTCTAAATAAACCATCAGGGCTTTTAGCAGTTCCTGGTCGTGGAATTGATAAGCAAGATTGTATTGTTTCGCGAGTAAAAAAATTGTTTCCAAATTGTATTGAGCAACCTTCTGTACATAGGCTTGATATGGATACTTCAGGGTTAATGGTTTTGGCTTTTACAAAAGAAGCTCATCGACACCTTTCGATTCAGTTTCAAGATGGGACTGTTGAAAAAAAATATATCGCAGTTTTAGATGGTGTTATAGGGAAAGGGTGTAATTTTGAAAATGTGAATGTGAAAAAATTGGCTCCTTTAAATGATTGTACAAATCTTAGTGTAAGTTTAAGTCAAAATGAAGGAACTTTTGAACTTCCTTTTAGACTTGATGTTGAAAATAGGCCACATCAAATTTATGATAATATTTTTGGAAAGATTGGAATTACCAAATGGAAGAAAATTCGTATTTGGAAGATGAATAATCGAAATGTTTCATCTGTTGAGTTTGTTCCAATTACTGGGAGAACTCATCAGTTGAGATTGGCTGCAGCAAGTCCTCTTGGCTTTGGGATTCCAATTGTAGGTGATAATTTGTATGGAAGCCAAGAGGACGGGCAAAGGCTTTTACTTCATTCTTCTTTTTTAAGTTTTATTCATCCTGTAACAAAAGAAAAAATGGTTTTTGAAAAAGAACCGGATTTTATGTATTAGTTTTTATTTTAAAAAATTAGTTTATCATTTTGTTTAAAATTGGATCTCGTTGTCGCCAGTTTTTAACAACTTTTACCTGTAAATCTAAATCAATTTTATAATCAAAAATATTTCTAAATTCTTTTAGCGATTCAAGGCGAATAGTTTTAATCATAGAGGCACCTTTTCCGATAACAATTCCTTTTTGACTTTCTCGTTCAACACATAAAAACGCACGAACCCATAAAACTTTTCCATTGTTTCGCATTTCCATGTCTGCAATGTCAACATAAATGGCATGTGGAATTTCTTGAGAAAGTCGATTAATTGCTTGTCCACGAATTACTTCGGCAATTCTAAATCCTACTTCTTGATCTGTATAATATTCTTCAGGATAAAGGTGAGGTGCTTCTGGTGAAAGTTCATAAAGAGATTTTAAAACTTCGTTGATACCGATATCGTTTTTTGCTGAGATTTCATGGATTTTGTTTTGTTCGACTAAAGGAAGATTTTGTAAAATAAATTCTTTGACTTTTTGAGGTTTACTTCCTGGAATGTCAGTTTTGTTTATAGCAATAACAGTCTTCTTTGAATAAGGTTTTACAAGTTCTGCTGTTAAAGATTCTTCTTCTCCAATGTCACGGCTTGAATCAATTATGTATAAGACGCATTCACAAGCTTCAAGTTGTTCTTTTGCAATTTGTTGTAATTTGATGTTTAGTTTTTTTTCTGATATATGGTAACCAGGAGTGTCTACAAAAACTAGTTGCCCAAAAGAGGTGTTTACAATTCCTTTGATTGCATTTCGTGTTGTCTGTGGAATAGGACTTACGATAGAAATTGATTCGCCACTTGCAGTGTTAAGAAAAGTTGATTTTCCACTTGATGGTCGTCCAATTATTGCAACAAGTGCGGTTTTAGGGCCTGCAGGATTGTAGTTGTCATTTTCATATTCATCTTTAAAATCATTCATATTATCATTATATAACATTTTTTTTTTTTGACAAACTATAAATTGGTGGTTTATAATTAATATGCAATATATATTTCAGTTTATAGGATTATCTAATGAAAGCTGTGCTAAAATTTTTGTTTGTTTGTTTGTTAATTGGTTCTTTTGCGAGTTGTTCTAAAGCTCCTAAAGATTTTGTAAAAGTAACTGGCGGAAAAATTGGTCCAGAGGTTTGGGAATCTTTTGTTGAACTAGGACTTGAAAATCCAGGCTCTAATTTTTCTGTTGAAGTTAGCGATTTTTATATTTCAAAATATGAAGTTACTCAGAAACTTTATAAAGAAGTAGTGGAAGCAGATCCTGATGTAAATTCAACTCCTGCATATTTTTCAAAAGACCCTGTGGAAGGCGAAGTTCAGGAATTGCGTCCTGTAGAAAGAATTTCTTGGTATGACTGTTTATATTTTTGTAATAAACTAAGTGAAAAAGAAGGCTTGGATCCTGTTTATACTATCGAAAATATTTCTCGTTATCAAAAAGATAAAGCTATTAAAAATGCAACTGTTACTGCTGATTATTCTAAAAATGGATATCGCTTGCCTACATGTGCAGAATGGGTTTTTGCTGCAACAGGTGGAACAAAATTTGCAGGAAATATTAAATTTAGTGGTTCTGAAAAACTAGATGAAATTGCTTGGACAGAAGATAATTCAAAAGAAGTGTCTCATCAAGTTGGAAAGAAAAAGGCCAATGAACTTGGTATTTATGATATGACAGGAAATGTTGCTGAATGGTGTTGGGACTATTTATGGAAAGAAGATGAATTTGAAGATCAAGCTTATTTAAATTATACAGGCCCTGAAAAAGGTCGTTATCGATTTATCAAAGGTGGTTGTTTTGTAAATGAGTCAGCAGGTTCTTATTTTCCATTAGATAACAATGAAATATTTGGTGGAATTCAAGGATTGCGATATTATAATACTGGGTTTAGAATTGTTCGTAATATCGAATGATTCTATATAACCTGATTTGTCTAAGGGAGAACTAAAAAGGTCTTCCTTAGATTTGAGTTAAGAGTTATATAAAAAATGGATTATATAAAAAATTTAGTAGAATATTACGATGAATTGTTTCCTGTAAGTGAAGAACAGTTTGTCTTTTATCAATCCCTCCTAAAAGAGTATTCTAAACCATTGAAATTTTTAGGAATTGGATGTGGAACTGGTATTTTAGAAAATCGTTTGGCAAAAGAATTATCAGATGTAACCGGTATTGAAACAATAAAAGAATTATTGGAATCAGCAACTAGAAAATATCGTACTCAATTGATGAGTGTTCGGTATTTTAAAATGTCAACGATTGAGATGGTCAGATTTTTGGGCAAAGGTTTTTATAATGTAATTTCTTGCTTAAATGATAGAATAATTTTTATACATGATAAAGTTTTAATAAAAAAGTTTTTTTTCGATTGTAAACAATTATTATCAGACTCTGGTCTATTAATTTTACAACTTCTAAATTATGATTATTTTATAAAAGCAAATGAATTTAATCTTCCTAAGTTAAGCAGTATTCGTGTTGAATTGATTTCTAAACTTGAAAAAGATGATGATATGAATTATTTTTTATCACGAAGTGTCCAAACTGGGAATGGAAAAATTTTACCTGTTTATAAAAGAACTCCTGTATACCCAATTTCAAAATTAGAAATTGAGGAGTTCGCAAGAGAGGCTGGGTTTACATCTATAAATTTTTATTCTGATTATAGTTTGAATCCTGTTAATGAAAATTCAAAATCTTTGGTTGTAATGCTTAAATAGAATTACGGGATGTGAATAATTTCTCTTGGTTTACTACCATTTGCAGGTCCAACTATTCCTCGTGCTTCCATTTCTTCGACTAATCTAGCAGCTCGATTGTAGCCAATTTTTAATCTTCTTTGTAGATAAGATGCTGATGCTTTTCCTGCTTCGAGAACTATTTCGAGGGCTTTATTATATAGAGGATCATCTCCATCCCCAAATAAGCTTGGTTCGCTAGATTCATCATCATCGTCTACGAAAATTTCATCATCGATATATTCAGGTTCGCCAAATCCTTTAACATAGTCTACAACATTTTCAACTTCTTGATCGCTAACATATGTTCCTTGGATACGAACTGGGAAAGGATCGGTAGCACTTGCATAAAGCATGTCTCCTCGACCCAGTAATTTTTCTGCTCCAACTTGGTCAATAATAATACGACTATCCATTTTTGATGCAACCATAAAAGCAATACGAGTAGGAATATTTGCTTTAATTAATCCAGTGATTACATCAATAGATGGTCGCTGAGTTGCAAGAACAAGATGAATTCCAACTGCACGGCTCATAGCACAAAGCCTAGCAATCGTAGATTCAAGTTCTTTTCCTGTAGTTGCCATTAAGTCTGCAAACTCATCAATGATAACCACAATATATGGCAATTTTTCTGTGGCGATTTTTCGTTCTTCAATTCGTTTGTTGTAACTAATGATGTCACGAACTCCGAGCCCGTCTAAAAGTGCGTAGCGTCGTTCCATCTCGCACAAACAATATTGGAGTGATTGAAGCGCAAGCTTTGGCTCTGTAATTACAGGTGTTAATAAGTGTGGAATGTCATTGTAAAGTTTTAGTTCGACAATTTTAGGGTCAACGAGAATTAATTTAACTTCATCAGGAGAGCGTTTATATAAAATTGAAAGAATAATACTATTTACACAAACTGATTTTCCAGAACCTGTTGATCCGGCAATTAAAAGGTGAGGAGTTCTTGCAATGTCTAGTAATTGAGCTTCGCCTTGAATATCTTTTCCAAGTACAACTGGAACTGCCATTTTTTTATATTCTGGAAGATTTTGTTCAATTAATTCTCGGAATGTAACGGTTGCTCTATCTTCGTTTGGAACTTCAATTCCGACAGCGCGTTTTCCTGGAATTGGGGCTACAATTCGGACACTACTTGCAGCAAGGCGAAGCGCAATGTTGTCTTGGAGAGCAACGATTTTACTAAGTTTTACTCCAGGGGCTGGAAGAATTTCAAACATTGTAACAACCGGACCTTTTCTAATTCCTGTTACTTCTGCTTCAATTTTAAATTCTTCGAGGGTTTCTTTTAATTGAGAAGCAGCATCATTTGTTTTTGAATCGATAACCCAATATTTTTGGTCTTCAAATTCATTTAGTAAATTTTCAGTCGGAATTTTATAAGGTCCTTTGTGTCTTGTTCGATTTGATTCTCGTTCTTTTTTAATTTCTTCTTCCGCTTCTTTTACAGAAATTGTTGATTGCTGTTTTGGGAAGTTGTCTTGTTGGGAATCAGAAAGAACTTTGTTACGGATATCTTGATCCATTTGAGAAAAAATTCCTGTAAGACCATGAGATTTGTCGATATCGGTATGAAGTGTTTTATCTATTTGTTCATAAGAAGTTATGCCAAAATTCGATGTATTGTCATTAGGTTCAGCAGAATTAAAATCATTTAAAATGGTATCATCATCGATAATGTCAGACTCGATGTCGTGATAGTTGTCTTCAAATTCAGTAGGTTCTGATGATGAAAAATTTGAAGTTGAATCATCATCTAGTTCTAATTCATTATCAAATGAATTAAAGTCGGAATCTGAATCATTGTCAAAATCTTCTTGATTGCCGATTGAATCAAAATCATTGTCTGAAGCATTTAATGATTCAAAATTATTGAATGAGTTTGAGTCGTTAATGGAATCGAACTCTTCTAAATTAGAATTATCGTCGATAGAGTCAGATTCGATATCCAAGTAATTGTCGTTAGATTCAGTGTCGAAATAATCGTTGTCTAATGCTTGCGCTTCTTTTTCTAATTCTTCAGGATTAAATTCGAGAATCGTGTCATCTTCTGATTGAGATTGAATAAGTGTATTATAATTATTCAATTCGCTTTCTAAATCAGAGCTATCGATATTAGTTTCGAAATCATCTTCAGTGAGTGAATTTTCATAAAGAGAAATATTGTCAAATTCACGAATATAAGGGTCTTCTATATTAATTTGAGTTTTTTCACTTTCTGGAGAATATTCTGTTATTGTTATTTCATCGGGAGTAGTCTTTTTTTCTAAACTTTTTTTCTTTTTAATTGTAAAAGCAATTCGTTCTGCGATGATTCCCGATAAAAGAATTTCGATTCCCATTATTAAAATGGTTGAGATTATGGTAATGATTAATTTTACAATTACGATTGGACCTTCTAAATTATTGAGTGAATTTTTGTATAAATGTTCACTTAGTACTGCTGTAAAAAAAGGAATTAAACTAAAACTAATATAAATACAGGTTTTAAAAGTTACTTGCGCAATAAAACAAATCATGGAAACTACAAAGAAAAATATAGGAATTAAAATAGAACAAATTCCATATGTTTTTTTTAATAAGCTTCCTGTTTTAACCATAAAAGAAGAAAAAGTTGCCACTTCTGAAGTTGGTTGAAAGAGTGAAAAAAGTAAGCTAAAGCTAAAAAAAACAGCTAATATAAAAAAGGTAAATCCTGCAAGTATTTGGATTACTCTGTTTAATTTCATTTATTTCCCCTGATGTAAAAAAAATAGTTACATATTATTATATCGGAAAAATAAAAAATAATATTAGATAGTTTTGCTAGCTTAAAAAAGTAAAAATAATATAAAAATGTTGTATTTTGACTTATTTTTGATATAATTAAAATATGAGTATTTCAAGCGTAAAAAGAGTAGGTGTTCTTACTTCGGGAGGTGATGCTCCTGGGTTAAATGCTGCAATTAGAGGCCTTTGTTTAACAGGTATTAAAAAATACGGAATGAAATTTGTAGGAATTCTTGATGGTTATAAAGGATTTGAACAAGGTCGATGCATAGATTTAAATATTGAAAATATAGATTCAATTTTATCTGTTGGTGGAACTTTACTTGGTTCTGCAAGAGAAAAACCTTTTAAGAATAAAGAAAAAATAAAAGAAACTGGACTTTCTGCAATTGAGTCCATAAAAAAGCATTATAAAGATTGGAAATTGGATGCTGTCGTAGTTTTAGGTGGAAATGGAAGTAATACAACCGCTGGATTTTTATCTAATGCGGGACTTAATGTAATTGGTCTTCCAAAGACAATTGATAATGATATTGTTCATACTGATTATACTTTTGGTTTTTCAACTGCTGTAGAATGTGCAACTGAATGTATTGAAAGAATTAAAACAACTGCTTTTAGTCATAGTCGTGTTATGGTAGTTGAAGTGATGGGCCACAAAGTTGGATGGATAGCACTTCATTCAGGAATTGCATCGGGTGCTGATGTGATTTTGCTTCCTGAAATTCCTTATCAAAAGGAAATCGTTGCAAAAAAAATATTGGAGAATGCAAAAGTAGGAAAAAAATATTCAATTGTTGTAGTTTCTGAAGGTGCGCAGGATACCAATGAATCGAAGTTAGATAAAAAAGCTTTTAAGAAAGTTCGTAGTTCTATGGGTTGTTCAATTGGAGAACGGGTTGCCAAAGAAATTGAAAATGAAACTGGGTTAGAGACTCGTGTTACAGTATTGGGGCATTTACAAAGAGGTGGTTCGCCAAATCCATATGATAGATTTATGGCTACTCATTTTGGTGCAATAGCTTGTGACTATATTTATAAAAAAGAATTCGGAAAGATTTTGGTTTGGCAGAACAATTCAATAAAAGCTATTCCTTTAGAACTTGTGAGTGGACAAACAAAAAAAATTCCTTTTGATTGTGATATGATTCAAACGGCAAAGAATATTGGTATTTCTTTTGGAGGCTAGGATTTTGTTTCGTTGTCATAATTGTAGTGTATGTTTAGGTACTAGATGTATTGAAGAACTTCCTGGAATGGGAGGAGTTAATCAAAATACTAATTTTAGGCTAAATTGTGCAGGTTGGAATAAACTTTTAAATGAAGTTGGGGAATATAAAATAAAAAAGTTGTCTAACGATGAGGTATTGTCTCTTTTAAGGTATGCACCAGTGACAGGAGCCGTTGAAAATATCGGTTGGGAAGACGAAGAAAGTTTTTATTATAAAATGGCAGATGCTCTTTATTCTGCTGGTATTAAAATGTCAATTGGTGATGGTTGCCCTGATTCAAAGTTGCTATATGGAATGCAATCGATTCAAAAAATTCAAAAAGAAAAAGATAGAGGATATCGAGCTTCTGTATTTTTAAAGCCATATCCTGATGAAAATCTTTACAATAGAGTTGCATGGGCTTTGCCAATTGCAAGTCATATTGGGATTGATATTGATTCATATAATATTGTGACAATGCGAAATAAAGTTTCTTTAGAAAAAAAGAGTGCAAGTCAAATTAAAGAAATTATGCGTCGTATAAATGTTCCTTTTGTATTAAAGGGTGTTTTTACAAAAGAAGATATTGAACTTGTTAAGGAAGCTAAACCTGATATTGTTTATATCTCAAATCATGGTGGGCGAGTTGAAACTCGTCAAGCTAGTACAGCTATTATGCTAAAAGAAGCAGGTCCTGTTTTAAAAAAATATTGTAATGAACTTTGGGTAGATGGTGGAATTCGTTGTAAAAAGGATATAGAAGTTGCTTATCATTACGGAGCGAGCCAAGTTTTAGTGGCTCGTCCGTTTATAAAAAGTCTTTGTTATAAGGGATTCATTGATATTGCAGAATTCCTTAATTAAAGATTTGTTTTTTAATCTAATTCTTTGAGTGAAACATTTTTTAAGTAGAATGTATCTGTAGACCCTTGATTTCCTAGATTGAATTCGAGTCTTCCAAATGCATCGTCTAATTCACGCATTGTATATTCGATTGTGTAAGTTTTCCAATTAGTTCCGATGTCGTGCAATGTATCAGGATAGTAGCGAATCCAGTTTACTTCCGGTGCTGTTACTGCAACTTTTATAGTTCTTGGAGCATCGGCTTTAGCATCGAAAGAAATTACATATTTTTTACCTTTTTTAGAACCGATGTTTCTGTGTACTAATTGAACTGAATAGTCAACTGTACCTGCATTAGATGATTCAATAACAAGCATTCCATCTTTGATAGTAGCGTCTCCGTGACCACCTCCGGCAAGTAAGAATTGCCAGTCTTCAATATCTGACAAACTTTCGTTAATTTTAAAGTCGCCGTTATGAATATAGTTTCCATTTTCATCTTTAGGAGGCATTTTTACTTCTGGGCGAGTAACATTCATATCGTATTCATCTTTTTGGTAAACACGAACATAGTCGATTTCAAATTGTGCTTTATTAAAGTCAGTTGATTCATCAGGATCGCCTGGCCAATCTCCACCAACTGCTAAGTTTAATTGAATAAAAAAGTTTTGGTTAAAAGGTGCTGGATAGTCAAAATCTTCGCCAGCACGACTTCGGGCAAACCAATTATTTTCTTTGAAGTACAATTCTCCATCGATGTACCAACGGAATTCTCCTGGTTCCCAATCTATCATAAATTCATGAAAGTCATCAGAAAAGGATGCACCTTTAGTTACATATGTCCCTTGTTTTTGCCCATGTGGCGCTCCGTAATGAATTGTTCCATGAGTTTTAGTTGTATCGTTGCCTAAAACTTCCATGATGTCAATTTCACCACATACAGGCCAGTTACCATATTTTTCGTCAGTTGGCATCATCCAAATTGCTGGCCAAAGACCTTGTCCTTTTGGTGCTTTAGCTCGAACGACAACTCTTCCATACATAAAATCCTTTTTATGACTTGTTTGAACTTTTCCTGAAGTGTAGTAATGGCTTCCACTTTTCAATGTATGCTGAACTGCCTTAAGAACAAGTTTTCCATCTTTTACATAAATGTTTTCTTTATCTTGTGTATAAGCCTGAAGTTCATGGTTTGTCCATCCTGATGGACGAATTTCTTTGTTCCAAATTTTATCATTAAGTTTTGAACCTGAGAATTCGTCATTCCATAAAAGGTTGTAACCTTCGTATTGTGTTACTTCAACTTTTTTAGCACATGATGCAAGTGTAAAAAGTGATAAAATTAAACAAATTGGTAAATTTAAATTTTTTTTATTCATTTAATCCTCCTAAAAATAAACTATTATAACTTTTAAATTA
>JAZUSR010000210.1:0-4848 GCA_045606765.1 Treponema sp. | reverse complement strand
ATTTCTGAAACAATATTTTCTCCTACAAAAAGGGAAATATTTTTAAAAAATTTTTTATTTTCTTTAGAACTTAGTTTTTCATATAAAAAATTTGCATTTTCTTTTGCATTGTCAAAGGAATTACCTTTTGCCAAAATTATAAATGTTTTACTTGTTTTACTACTTAAAATTGAATCAGCATTACTTACAATTCGACTAGAATTTGCATTTGGTAAAATATCAAACAAACTAGTATTAATTTTAAAATTTATTCCACAGAAAAATAAAATTAAAAATAGTAAAAAAATTATTCCGTGGAAAAAAAACCAAAAAGCTTTAAATTTATTATTTTTCAAAATATTGTTTTTCATTATTAGATAGATTATCAATTACTTTTTGATTTTTCAACCTATAAATTGATTTATCATTATTAAAAAGAATTAATTCTATGTTTTCAATGAATGCAGAATTTTTTGAATGAGTCCCAGAAATATTTACTTCTTTTATATAACTTGCAAGAGTTGAATTTTTAGAAACTAACTTTGCAGACCAAAAATTAATATCACCTTTTTTTTCTAAACCATATTCAATAGTAAAATCTTCTGAAATAACATCATAATTTCCTACAAATAGTGAAGAAATTATTTTTGCCATTTCTTCAAATGTTTTATTTTTTGAACCATCAATTATTCGTTTTTTACCACGAATTTCTTGAATAATATATGATTCAGTAACTGCCATCACAGAATTAATCGGGTTTGTAGTAAACCAAATGATTCCATTATCCGAACTCAAAGTAAAATTTCCACTTGAAACAACTGTATTTTTTGTCTTAAAAGAAAATTGTTCTAATTCAAAATCACCACGAATTAATTTATTTTTAGAAAGATTTATACAAATATTTTGAAATTCATCATTTTTACTTTGCTCATTCGAATATAAAAATGAACAAGCTAAAAAACCTGTTATTATCAAAAATAAAATATTTTTTTTCATTTATTCAATCCTTTATTTTATTTCCAAAAATCATAAAAGTTATACCATTGGAACGGATGATTTTTACACTTTTCCTCAAGCTCTTTTACATATTCTAAACAAAGTTTTTCGATATTAGTTTCACGATCTTTTCGTAAACAATCTGTTTCTACTGAACTTTTTGTAATATAAAAATTATATTTACGATTATATCCCAAATCTTTTTCACGAAGCCCAAACATAAAATAAGTCGGTGCTTTCAAAAGCATTGCTATCAAAAAAACTCCATAAGACCATCGAGCATTTTTTCCTAAAAAATCTGCTTTAATAAATTTAGAATTTATATTTTTTGAAATTCTATCACCTGCTGAAATTACTATTCCACCATTATCTATTGTTTCTTGCAAAACTTCTATAGTTCCCAAATTAATTGAATTTATATCAATAATATTTTTTGTAAATTCTGGATTAATTTTTTCAATCGTATTAGTAAAATTCTTTGTTGAACTTAAGTCCATTAATACAACTTGAGGAATCTTTCGTTTTAAATATATTTGATTATTACTAGCAAGATTTCGTAAAATTTCAGAATTACCAAGATGAGAACAAATTATAAAAGCACCTTTTCCATCATTCAAAGCATTAATCAACTGATAAACATCATCTTCTTGAAATTGAATTTTAACCGATGGATTTTTCTTTACCCAACATTCCATCTTTTCTAAAAAAGTAATCGCAAATGCTTCAATCTGTTTAAAAACATTTGGTTTTTTAATTTTACTATCTGAAAAATATTTAATAAACTGATTTTGATATCTAAGACATTCTTCCTTTGCTCTACGATTGAACAAAAAGTAAAAAAGTGTAGTACATTTGATAATAAAATTCGTAAAAAACTTTGGTGAAAATTTTATCATTCCCAAAGTTAAATAAATAGGAAAACTTGTTTTTATAACTTCTTTTTTTGAAGCCCATTCTGAAACATTTTCTTCCCTATTTATTTTCTGATTTATTTGCTCTTCTTCTCTCATCATTTCTTCTCTTTCGCAATATTGGATAACGAATCCACATTCCGATTGTCATTCTTGCAAACATAAAAGAAATTCGAATATTATCTCGAATCATTCTAAAATTAGATTTTCCATTTATTGGATACGAAACATCTACAGGATGATAAATTAAAGGAATATTTTTCCAAATCATTCTAACCAAAATTTCTGTATCAAAACCCATATGACTATCAATATAAGAAAATTTACAAATTTTATAAAATGGTTCAACCGGATAAATTCTATAACCACACATTGCATCTTTTATATAATCCTTTGTTAAAGTTACAAAAGATGCATAATTATTACTTATTTTTCTTCCGTTTAATCTTTCAGGAGGAACAGTTTCATCGAAATTTGGATATCCACAAATTAAGGCTTCTGGATTATTTTTTGATTCATTTAAAAATAATTCACACTTTTCCATATCATGTTGACCATCAGCATCAATCTGAAACAAATGAGTAATACCTTTTTTATAAGCTATTTTAATTCCCTTACAAACCGAGTATCCTTTTCCACGATTAAAACGATTTTCAACCAATGTAACATTCGGATATTTTTGTGCAACAAGATGCATAAAAACTTTATCTTTTTCTTTATTTCCATCATCAACAACAATAATTGGTAAATTAAACTTAGATAAAGATTCTACCACATTTTGAAGAGTATCACCATGATTATAAACAGGAATAATAAAACCTTGTTGCATTTACTTACCTAATAAAAAAGATCCACTTGAAAAAGTTTTTTCACCATCTGCCGAAATTAATTTATAATTAACAGAATTTTTTTCAGGACTATATTTTAAAATATAATGTACACAATTATTTGGAAGAACTGGTGCAGAAAATTTTAATCTTTTAGCACTCGAAATAAATCTATCTTTTCCAAAATATTTATTAATAAAATGAGTTGCTAAATCAATTTGAGCTACAGCTGGAACCAAATGAATCTGTGGAAAATGTCCATCAAAAAAATCACAATCCTCTGTAAATGTAATTTCAAGTTCAATAGAATTATCTTCTCTTGAAATGATTTTTTCTGCTGCAATTTTATGTTTTTCTAAATACATTCTTTTCCTCATCTATTTTTCTGACTATCTATTTTATCATTATCTTCTGTTTTCGTAAATAACGCTATAATATCATTTTTCTTTTTCTTCCCCTGTAAATCCATAGGAAGTTCATCAACAAAACGCCATTTTTTTGGAATTACAACATTTTCAAAAAAATCCATTAAGTAATCATGAAAGAACATATTTATATCAAACTTTTTCATTTGATTAAACTTTAAAACACCTTCTGCATTAAAAACTACAGCAGCAGCAAGATATTGTCGCCTATCACTCATTGCAACAACACAAACATCCTTTACTAAACCTGTTTGCAAAATACGATTTTCAACTTCTATCAAAGAAACTCTTTTCTCTTCAATTTTTACGATAGAATCTTTTCGACCTTTTAAAATAAAACGACCGTCTTCAAGAATTTCAACCAAATCCGCTGTTTGAAAACCAGCAGGATCTTTAATATAAGGAGATTTTATATTTAAACATCCTTCTTCATTTTTAGAAAGAACAGCATTATCAAAAGGAGTCCATTCCAACCCATTTACAGATTGTCGATAAGCGATTCCACTTGTTTCTGTACTTCCATAAACTTCCATTGGCCAAAAACCAAATACATCTTTTGTTCGTTTTGCAACTTCTGGCAAAAGAACACCTCCGCTTGTTGTAATAAAAGGATTTTTCAAATTTAATTTATCCTCTACTTCAACAGTTCTTTTTAAAAAAGCAGGAACAGCAACTATAAAATAACTTTCATCATCTAACTTTTCAAATTCCGTAGGAAATTCAATTCGTGTTCTTCTAATTGGAACTCCAGCCGCAAAAGGAAGCATTACAGAAAAAAGTAAACCATATATATGATGATGGCTTAAAGTCGCAACGAGTTTTCTTTTTAAAAATTCTTCACCCCATAGACTAAAGATGAACTTGTTATCTAATTCAAATTCTGTAAGGCGTTGTAATATTGCCTTAGGCTTTCCGGTACTTCCAGAAGTAAACATAAATATTTTTGTTTCATCAGCAACTATAGAAGGAGTTTCTCTAATTTCTTTTTCAGAAGGAATCTCTGCTTTTTCAATTATCTCAGGAATAAAAATTGAATCTGGAAAATTCTTAACATCTATCAATAATTCATCACCGGAATGACGCATTTCTTTAATAAATTCTTCAGAAATATTCGCAGTTAAAGCTATCTCTTTTTTACATTGAAGCAAAGCAATATATGAACAAATAAAAAGATAATAATCATCGCAATGTAAAATCCATCTATCTGATGAATCTTTTTCCATAATGAATTTTCGTAATTTTGCACAATCAATTAAAAAATCTTTCCATGTTTTATACTTTTTTTGAGACCATTTTTCTTCATAACAAATTACAAAGTCATCTTTTCGTGAATTGGCATTAAATTTAGAAATTGGGTAATACTGAGCCATTTTTTTATTTACAAAACTCCTTACAATAAATTCAACTGCAAATATCAATCCCATTATAACATAAGATATACAGCAATTATAGAGTGTCCAAATTTTTTCATCAAAAAATATTGCAGAACATACCGAAACAATACTATTAATAATAAAAAATCCGCACCAAACAAAAGTCACTTTTAAACAATATTTTTCAATTCGTTTTTTATTTACAGAATCTTTAATAGTTTTATCTTGAAGTGAAGCAAATCTAAAAATAATATTCGGCTTATTAAAAATTGAAAGAGTAAAAACCATAAACATAGAAATGGTAACTACTACAGGATAAAATTTTAAAAATAATGAA
>JAZUSR010000209.1:0-10288 GCA_045606765.1 Treponema sp. | reverse complement strand
TGATGCTTTTGAGATAGTAGGAAGCGATAAACTGCCTGGCGTTAATTATACTGAAAGTTATGAATATAAAAGACAATCCGCTAATATGATAGCAAGTTATTATTTTGATATCCTAAAGAAAAATGACATAAGTGCAATTTATGAATATGAACCTTTCTGGAAAGATAATGAATATATAACACCTGTAGAGCACTTTTCTGATTATTATTCAGCTCATAGACGTTTTGTCATTTCAAATACTCGTTTATTTGATAATAAAAGAGATTGTCATCCTAATTCTAAAGAAATATATCTTGTAGGTCTTGATTATTATGCATTGATAAAAGAAATAAAAAAAATAAATGAGAATCTTTATACTGTAAAAGTTTTTTGCAGAGAAAATAGATTTGATTCAAACACAAACTTCATTGATGAATTTGTAGACCTTTATAAAAACGATGAAAATACTTTTTATTTGGAATATGATGGAGATTATGTAAAGATAGCATTAAATGAAAAGAGTAATGTTATTGGCACTTATGTAATTATTTCATCAGATATCGAAGAGCATATCAACAAACAATTGAACAATATAGCATGTGGATATAAAGCAGATTTGACAAACATCACCTGGCCACGTCACGCCGACGGTTCTTGTGACTACGATGGAAGCAAAAAAACATCTGCTGTTCAAACAGCAAAAACGACAACTTCCACCAACGTTACAAAAAACAAAACAATGACAGTTTCCGAAAACCTAAAACTCCGTTCCGGCGAGGCTACTTCAACACAGGTTCTTACAGTAATGTCTGCTGGCACAAAAGTAAAAATCCTTGAACTTGGAAAAGCAGAAAACATAGACGGCATAAACAGCAACTGGGTAAAAGTAGAAGTTCAAAAAGGTGCAAAAGACCGTGACGGAAAGCTAATAAAAACCGGAACTATTGGCTGGTGTTACGGGGGATATTTGAAATAAACTACAGCTGCATAAAAGCAGTAAATATAATGACATCTTACCAGACAAGAATGTCCAATGATTCTTTGACAATACACTTTTCTAAAAGTCTGGGGTTAGAAAAGTCTTCTGCACAATAAGGAGATAACAAGCCTTGCTGCAGAGGTCATAAAATTGTTAAGACAAAGCCTTTAAAAGACTTTAGAGGCTGGCAGGTAATTTTTATGAGAATTTACCTGCATTTCTGTAAAGTCTTTCCTCTCCTGCGAGCCCGCACGGACAAGGGATTGTAGCAGCGCCGAAGGCGTACTTTGCAAAGCAAAGTATGGAGCGCGTAAGACGCGGAACTGCGAAAAGCCTGGTTTTTGCCATAGGCAAAAATGGCCCAAAAGAAATAAAATTAAAAGGAAAAAACATAAAACTAAGTGGGTCAAAGGGTGTAACAGCCGAAGGTAAACAAATTGCTGTGGAAGGCGATAATGTTATGGGTATGGATACTCATATAATGGTAGTTCCTGCAGGAATGAGTACTGCAAATGTTCCGTTACCTCACCCATTTATAGGAAAACTAAAAGATAAACTTTCAAAAGATGTAAAAATAAAAGATAAAAAAGCCGCTACAAAAGATAGTGTTGCAAAACATGATGATTCTATGCACATGCAGCTTCCGGGGACAATAAAGTTTCAGAAGAATCCGAAGAAGGAAGGAAAGGTTACTGGTGGCACTAGTGGAAAGGTAAAGATAAATGGTAAAGAAGCGGCTGTAATTGGTTCGCAGGTTTCGACTTGTAATGATATGGGGATGCAGAATAACTCCACAATTATTGCTATGGGTGCAAGTATTCCTATGCCGGCAATTATTAATCCTGAAAATACGGAAGAATGGAAACGAGAACGGGATAAGGCTGAAAAAAAAGAGCCTAAATTTAGTAGTGTAAAATGGGCAAAAAGTAGCTGTGAAGAAGGCGAAGAAATTGAATTAACTGCAAATGTGCAAGACATAACTGATGGAAATATGGTAACGCTGCAGGTATTCCCTGAAGGAAAAGGCCCTGAAGATAGTGTTGCTCTTGCAAAGTTCCCACTTTTTGTAAAGGGTGGAAGTGTTAGTGCAAAGTGGCTCTACCGTGCAGACCAGAGAGAACTTCCTCCAGACAGTGATCCAAAGTTTGTATTTACAGCACATAGTGCATGGTGTAATTTTGAAAATAGTTCTAACAGCCTTGAAGTAAAGCTCGTACGTCCTGAAATAAAGAAAGCTGAATGGCAGGATGAAGAAGGAAGTTCAACAAGCAAAGGCCTTGTAGGGCGGCCATTGAAATTGGTTGCTGAAACTAAGGATATGGAAGGCGGAGTAACATTTTGGATATATGATGATAAAGGCCGCCAGGTAGCAAGTCTTGGCGCTGAAATTGAGGGGGACAAGGCTGAAGCGGAATGGACTTACCACTGGGATGGTACACCTCTTAAGGAAAAACCGAAGTTTAAGTTTAAAGTGACTGGCAACAGGTGTAAGAAGGTGGAATCTTCCGAGGTGGAGATTAGTGCAAAGATAATATTGTATTTAAAAACGGAAATGACGTATGAAGTAAACGGTTTTGATATTTCTTTAATAAAAAATGAAGAAGAAACTAATGCTGAAAAAATTTCATTTGACAAAGGAAAAATAGAAAAAGAAGAAATAATTCCAGCAAAATATACATATAGATTAATCAGAAAAGAAAGTAAATTGGAATATGACCAAGGAGAAGTAAAAACACCTTCAAATATTGAAAGAGTTGAGTACACAAAAGCAACATCGCCAATATTGAAACTAGATATAGAAAAAGAGAACTATTTAATAATTTCAAATAATGAAAAAGGAATATCAAGATAATGAAGTTTTTTGGAAAAGAAGAAGCCGAATTGTATTCATCTATGGGAGATAGAACAGATGGATGCTTCCCTATAAGTGATGAAGGAATATGGCATGCAGGAATACATGTATATTTTTCAGATTCTGAAACACCAATAAAAAATCCAATAACAGGAAAAGTAGTATCATGTTGTTTTAAGGATGAAAAATCTTGGAATTATGTAGTAATAGAAAATGAAATAAAATTACCTTCAAAAAAAAAGGAAAAAAAAACAGGGTATCATTGTTATAATCTAATCAGTAATTTACGCTCAAAAATGACATTTTCAGAATTGAGTATCGAAGATTTAAGAAAAATACAGTCACTTCCTTTTTTTATTAAATTAAAAACAAACTTGCCATCGACAGGATCAACTTTTGATAAAAGAAATTTCAAAACATTTAAGGTAAGTCTCAATTTTAAACATATAATACAAAATGAAAAATATCAAATTACAAAAGAAGAATATAAGTATTTAAAATGCTATGAAACAGATTGTCATTTATCAAAAGGAACAACTGTAAAAATAAAAATAGATAAAAAGGAAATTGAAATTGGAAAATATAACACAGATTATACTGTAGAAGGCATAACAAAAGTTCCAAGTCAACAAAGTTACAGTTATCGTTCTCGCGGTAAGTTTATAGAATTAAAAGAAAATTTAGAAGAAACAGAAGGATTGTTTATATTAAGAGACAACAATATTGATAAAGATGGAAAAATAACGATTGAATCAAAAGAAGATTTATGTTTTTGGAGACAAAAAAAAGGATATATAAAAAAGAGCGAATATCCGGGATTTGGAATTGTAGCAAAGAAAAACGCAAAAGAATGGGAAAATATTATTTCAATAATTGATGAAAAATATAAAAAAGAAAGAATCAACAAATTTAAGCAATTTATAGAAAGTATTCCAGAAAATGAATCATTTATTTTTGCCATCCCAGAAAATAATAATTATCAGATTTTTCCATACATAGGAGAGTCTTATGATAAAAATGAATCATATAAAATTACAAAAGCAGACGGAAAGGATGTATTTGTTTATTATTTCCCTGTAGATGAGTATGAGTATATTAAGAAAAAATATACAGGGTGGTGGAAAGGAAAAATTCTAGATTTTTATTATAGTGCGGCAGAACTTTGGAGAGACAGCAACCTAACATACACAATTATGGAAAAAATTGAAACAAATAAAAAATACGGAAACTTTTTTGATACAATTAATTTGTATGATGTAAATGGAAAAGAATTTAATGCAGAAACAAATCTTTTTGATAAAGAAAAAATGCAATCTGATTTATATGCAAAAGCAAAAGTTTGTTTATCACCAGAAAAAAAATATGACTTTATTATTAATTCAGATGATTTATTTGATAATAGAATTTTCATAAAAGATACAGATGTAATATGTTCATTTACAAGTACACAAATGCAATTTGGATATCCATCTTCAGAATTTGTTGAAATAAAAACAGGAGAACTAACATTTACAAATATAGAAGAAGTTCAAGAACAAATAAAGGCGAACAACAATTATATTTGGTTGAAAAATGGAAACGAAAATATATATGTTCCAAAAAAGTATTATGAAAGCTTGAAATTTCAAGTGATAAAATCTGAGGTAAAAAAGGGAGATACAATTGAAAGAGGAAAAGTGTTGGGATTTCCAGCTTGGGATAAAGAACCTGAATCAAATGAAATTCCGGCAAGCAACCCCTTTATAGATTATGCATTATTTTTTACAGAAAATATAACAGAAAAAACAACGACATTAGAATCCATAAATATACAAAAAGATATGGAATGCCTTATAGAAAATATTAGTTTTACGGCTAATGATAAAAAAGTTTTTTTGTCACCTTCAGGATGTGAATTATCTACAAAAGAAATCAGTGAAACAGAAGATTATGTTGAACTAGAATCTGTAAGTTACCAAATTTTTGTGTATCCAAGTGGAGTAGAAAGCGGATATTTAACTAAAGATAAAGAATGTAAATTATTTTTAACTACTCCGAAATGTAAGATAACTGTAAAAAACAATAAATTTGATGCAGTTTCCTCTAATTCCACAGTAATGGATGATAGTGTAAAAAATTGTGTAGAAGAGTTTACGAATGAAATAATAATATATATGCAAAATAATCAAAACACAGAACTAGGGATGTCAAAAGATAATCCACCTCATCAGCTATATAAGTGGATATACAAAAAGGATGCTCAAACGATTATCAAAAAAGGTATTTCAGCAAATGGTAAAGTACAAGTAATTGACACATACAAAAAAAACATTACATTTGAAACATCAAAGATTCCAAAGGATTTTTATGAAACTTTTGTATCTACCGATTTAGAAACAATAACGATAGAAGGAAAAGAATATTGCAAGTTCCTTATTGAGAATAAAGCATATTATGTAAGTAAAAATTTTGTAGACCAAAACAAGAAAAATTTACTAGAGGAATTTAATAGCAAGTGTATTTCAGTCAATCTCAAGAAAAATGCCATTAGTAATAATGAGGTATGCCCAGAAGGGAAACTTATTATAACAAAAGAAAACATAAATAAATTTAAGCAAAATCTAATAGATAAATTATCAGAAGAAAATGAAGATTTAATACAATATGTAACTCCAGTAGATGGCACAGAAGATTATAATATATATAATGAAAAGAAAAACTTTTATGAATTATTGTCAAAATATCTGAAACGAACAATAAGCAAGCATCCAATAGAATGGGATTTTAACAAAATAAAGCAAGACAAGGTTTGTGAAACAAGAGGCAAAGCACCAATTGACGAAAACAAATGCTGTGATATAGCAGCAGATTTAAGAACAGCCGATTCAAAGGTATTTGGAGAAAATAGTTTTTATTTTCTGTGTCCTCCATATTTTTATAATAAAATGGATGAATTGGGATTATTTGAGTTTAATCCGTATGAAGGATTTTCTTATTCGGATGTATATAATACGGGTAATGGTTATTGCAAAGGTATAGATATGAATACTAAAATTCTTGATAATCCTGGATTTGCACCTATTTGGGATTCTCGAAAAGGAGGAGTAAAAAAGAATAATTTTGCAGGTACTAATGGATTTTATAATCAAGATTATTCTGATTTGTCTGATTATCAAAAATATGAATATATGTATCATGAAGGAGTAGATTTTACAGGTTATTGGGTAGACGGGCAAAAAGGAACGGAAATTAAGGCTTTAATAAACTGTGAAGTACTTGCATGGGGATGGTATGGTGGATATGGAAAAACTATTTTTTTTAAAAATTCAGATGGAATTGGATTATATTTGTTAGGACATCTTTCAGAATATCCTGAAAATATCACGAAAAATAAAAAGTATTTTCGAAATCAAGTTGTAGGTTATGTTGGTGCAAGTGGACATGGTAAGATGGATTATTGGAAAGGACCTCATTTGCATTTAAGTTATTATCATTATCTTGCAAATAGAAAAATTATAGAGGGAACAGGGGAATATATCAATATTCTGAAAGATGAATTTCAATTAAAACTAAGAAACCCATTTATACATAATAGTAAATCTTGGAACGGAAAAGGACCTTTGAAAAAATGAAAAAAAAGTTTTTATTATTCATTTATTCTATTATTTTTTTGTTTTCACTTAATTCTTATGATTTTAAAAATCGTATAGAAACTTATAAATATGATGAGTTGGAAGATTTTACAGTATATTGGATTCCAAAAACTTATTTTGATGTTGTAAAACAGAAAGATAGAAATCACATCTTATCAGTTTATCCAAAATTATTAAATTTTGGTTATTATGATATAGCGTATGATAAAGATGTAAGATGGTATGAAACAACATTTGATTCTTATTTAGCTATTGGAATTGATAAATACGAATCTCAAAGTTTGGATTTTTCTCAGATTTCCTTTCGTATTTTAGAAGTAACAGATATTTCAGATGATACAATTAAAATAAAAGGAAAAATATCTGAGTACTCTAGAGATGCTATAGAGTATTCTTGCCTTAATTGGACTTTTATAAATAATCATGATTTTTATGTTTTTTATCTCAAGTTTGATGGAGACTATATTTATGTTTATGAGAACAATTTAGGTAATTTGTTTGATATATTTTGTAAAATGACATCTGATGACTTGAACGAATTTAATAAATGTATGAAAACAAATTCATGGAGTTTAATGTCTTGCTCTTTTCCCCGTCACGCCGACGGCACTTGTGATTACGACGACGTATCTTCTATCAAAACAGTTTCAACACCAAGCACCAACGTTACAAAAAACAAAACAATGACAGTTTCCGAAAACCTAAAACTCCGTTCCGGCGAGGCTACTTCAACACAGGTTCTTACAGTAATGCAAGCCGGTACTAAGGTAAAAATCCTGGAACTAGGTAAATCCGAAACAATTGACGGTATAAACAGCAACTGGGTAAAAGTAGAAGTTTTGTCAGGAGCAAAAGACCGGGACGGACGGACAATCCGAGCAGGAACAGTGGGCTGGTGCTATGGTGGGTATTTGAAATAAATGTACAAGAAACAATCCCTTGAAAGAAGACTTCTCTATCTTGTGAGCCCTCTCGGACAAGGGATTGGGGGCATGGGGGAAAAGAATCTCAAACATGAAAATGGAAGTGACAAGGTGACATGACGAAGTGACATTTTTGACAAGAACGTGACATTTAAATAATTTTGTTATATAGATAACGATATTCATAATCTAGTTACAAGAACTGGAGATGATTGTATATGGGGAAAATCAACTTATATACTAAAAGAATTAAATAATCCATTTTTTCATAATGATATTAAACGAAAAGACAATGTTATAAGAAGGAAATAGCATGAAAAAGAAAATGTATGTTATAATAAAAAACATAAGAGGACCTAAATGAAAAAAAAGATTTTTGCGATTTTATTTGTTTTTATTACATCGTTTTTATTTGCTCAGGAAAATGAAAAATATGTTAATTATTTAAGAGAAAATAATGTTGAATGGGAACATTATGAGAAAGATAATGGCTTAAAATATTATGATAAATTTCATTTGTATGATGCTCTATATTTTATTATTGGTTATACTAGCGATTATTACGATGGTTTTGTTACAGATGGTGAATCATACTGCTATGACGGAGAATTCCCATTTGAAAAAACAAAACATAAAGGTAAATACCAATGGCAAGACGGATTACTGTCTTTTTTTGACTATGATTTTGATTCTAAAAAAGATTTTCTGTTTTCATATATAACTATTCCTTATATTGTAGGTATAGAAATAATATCACCTTACAATGATTTTAAATCACTTCTAACTGTAGAATTAAATGGTTATGGCGTAGATGAATATCAGCTAGACTGGATAGAATATTGTATTTTAAGCGGTAAAAGAGGAATAAGAATAAGATGCCGCGGAAAAGTTCATGAAAGAGATTATTGTTATCTAGCAAATGGCGGTTCTGATCAATATGCTTTTTTCTACTGGTCTCCAAAAGAACAAAAATACATCCTGGACGAAACCGTAACCCAGGAACAGATAAAAAATGCAAATTGCCCTGAAGATTATTTTGCATACAACGGCTTAAAGTTTTCAAAACTTGATTCAAAACTTACAGAAGGCGACTTAAAAGAATTAGACAAAGCCCAATTACGAATAATGCGAAATGCTGTTTACGCACGCCACGGTCGCACTTTCAAAAGCGTAGATTTACAATCACTTTGGGAATGTTATACATGGTATAAGAAGAATCCAAAGTACAGTGATTCTTTATTGACTGATATTGATAAATATAATATTGAACTTATACAAAAATATGAGCAAAAATAATATACAACAAACTGAAATGTACAGATCCTGAAAATGATTTTAATGGTGCTATACGAAGGAATAATACATTTCCTGTATGGGGGGATTTTCAATCCAAAAATCAAAAGATTTGGAAAAATATGATAAATCCTTTTAATTATGAGGATTCAAATACTTGGCAAGGACGGTATAAATGAAAAAAATAATTTTACTAGTATTTTGTAACTTGGTTTTCTTATTAAATGCTCAGGATTGGAATATAATCAAGGAAAAAACAAAATATACAAAATTTACAGAAAAAACATATAAAACAAGAGAGAAAACAATAATCTATTCTTCAAACGGAAATGAAATAGGAGTTATTGACTCAAATAAAATCTTTGTATCAGGAAAATTTGCTCTTGCACAAAATGAAGGTATTTCACATATAGATACGGTTGATTATATGGTTGGCTATGAAAATGGATGGATTTCTTCAAAAGATATTGTTCTTGAAAATTCAGCTATTTATGCAGACACAATCTCAAATGATAATATCACAAAATATGAAAAAGAATGGATACCAATATGGTATAATTCAATTATCTCTTCTGATAAATTACTCGAAGATTTTTCTTGTGATTATGAATTATATAAAGATTCAGAGGAATTTGTACTTTCATGTATTCATAATATAGAATTTAAAAATATAATGATAAATATTTATTCGGTTCGTGGACAATTAAACTTTCAAATAATAAAAAATAATAAAATTAATAATATCTATGCAACCATGTGTGAATTGGCAAAAAATGAGCAAGTGTATTTTAATGAACTTTTAAGTCATGAAAATTTTTTTAATCTCCCCGACCTTACAGAAAATCGTAATTGTACATTTATAATAGAACAGAATGGAAATCGACTTAGGCTTTACAATGGAGAAAACTATAAACTGATAATCGAACTTATGAAGACAGACAAATCATGGAATGATTCTATGATAAAATATATTGAATCAGATTACAAAGATAAACCTTTAAATTTAGTCCCGATTGAAGAAAAATTGGAGCATCCTTGGTCAGATCCTAAAACTGGTTTGTATGAAGGAACTTTTGATGCTAAAAGTCTTGTTGCAGTGCAATCCACCAACGTTGCACAAAACAAAACAATGACCGTCAAAGAAAACCTAAAACTGCGCTCTGGCGAAGCAACAACATCAGAGGTTATTACTGTAATGTCTGCCGGCACAAAAGTAAAAATCCTTGAACTTGGAAAAGCAGAAAATATAGATGGCATTTCTTCAAACTGGGTAAAAGTTGAAGTCTTGTCAGGAGCAAAAGACCGGGACGGAAAGCTAATAAAAACCGGAACTATTGGATGGTGCTACGGGGGATATTTGAAATAAAATACAGCTGCATAAAAGTAGAAAATGTATGATATAATAAAAACATTGCAGATGAATAGAATGAGAAATCCATTTAAGCATGATGAAACCTGGGGAGGAAGAAACTAGAATGACAAGAAAAATTATTTTTATTTTCTTATTGATATTTTATTGTGCTTTTCTTTATGCAATAGAGACAGATAAGTTACAAATGTGTGCTATACCAGGAACAAATTATCAGCTTTCAAGTACAGAAGTAACCCAATGTCTTTTTGAAGAGGTCAC
>JAZUSR010000208.1:0-13773 GCA_045606765.1 Treponema sp. | reverse complement strand
TATAATAATGATTATTCATAATAAAGGGGTTAAAAATGAATAATTTTAAAGTGAAAAAATATTTTTCTAAATTTGTTTTTGTTCTGTTTAGTTTTTTATTTATTTTGCAGAGTTCATTTGCTAGAGATGTGACAGAATTAGAGGTAGAAAAAAAAGACAGTTGGCAAGAAAAATTCGATATTAATTCGAAAAAAGGTAAATACAATGTTCTTGTTACGGCAACTGACCTAGGTGGTAATAAAACGGTAGAAGGTCCGTTTAATATTTATGTAGATCCGAATTCTGATTTGCCGGTTTGTCAAATTACTAATCCGGTTAGTATGATGCGAGTTCCAGGGAATTTAAATGTTGTTGGTACTTGTGTTGATGATGATGCTGTTGAATATGTTGAATTGATTTTAGATGGAGATCAAAATAATCCTGTTCGAGTAAAAGGAAAGGAATTCTGGTCATATTTTATTAAAACGGAATCGTTAAATGAAGGTTTGCATACAATTGATGTTTATGGTGTAGATATCAATGGAGTAAAAGGCGAAGCAACGAGTGTAAGTTGGTGTTTGGACAGACAACAGCCAGTAATCGAAGTAACAAATGTTGGTATTGGTACAATTGTATCAGGAAATGTTGCTTTTGAAGGAATTGTATCTGATGGAAATGGAATTAAGTCTATGGCTTATTCACTTGATGCAGGAAAGGAATTTTTCGATGTAAAAGTTGCAAATGATAAAAAAACAAATAGTTCAGAATTTAAATTTTCAATTGATACAAAAAAATTAACAGACGGACCGGCAGTTATTTGGTTTAAAGCAACAGACATGCAGGGCTCTGTTGGATATTATTCATTTTTATGTTTTATTGATAATACAAACCCTGAAGTAAATATAGTCTCACCTGTAGATAAAGCAATTGAAAATGGAGTATTTACTGTTGTCGGTAGTGCAAAAGATGCAATTGGAATAAAATCTCTTTCATGGGAATTTAACGGTCAAACAGGGGACTTTGAGATTGTTCCAGGAAACAATTATTGGGCAAAAGAATTTACTTCAAAAGAAGTTTTAAAATCAGGAAAATTTATTATTACTGCTGTAGATACAGCTGGAAATATTACTAAGCAAGAAAGAGCCATAACTATTAATTCAGAATTAGATAAACCTTCTGTAAAAATTCAATGGCCAATAGCTGGCGCAAATTTAAAAAATGGTGACTATTATATCCGTGGAATTGCAACAGATGATGATGGTGTTCAAAGCGTTACAGTTTTTATTGATGGAAATAAAGTTAAAACTGTTACAACAAATGGTGTCTTTGATGTTGAAATTGATGAACTTAAATATAAAACTCGTGGGACCCATTCAGTGTCTGTAGTTGCAACAGATAAATATGGAGTTGTTGGAAACGAAAGTTATGTTGAGTATTTAAGTAATGGCCAAAAGCCAAGTTTCTCGATTCCAATGTTAGTTGGTGGTTCAGATTCTGGGGAAGCTGTTTTTGGAAAACTTGTAAATCCAGAAGGAGGTTCAGTATTTAAAATTGATTCTGAATCTGCAAGTGGTATTAAAAGTGCATCTTATTCAATTCAGTGGAGTTCTGACAAATTAGGACTTGCTCCTGAAAATAAAACTGAGGTAAAAGTTATTGATATTGCAACTCCTGTTCAACGAGTACCATTTTCTATTCCGATAGAAAGTTTGCCTTGGGGAGTTGTTCATCTTAATTTTAAAGTTGTAGATACTTTTGAAAGAGAGAGTGTTTATTCAACATGTTTGCATGTAAAGAATTTGACAAAGATTACAGAAATCCCTTCAGAAGAACTTGTTGAAGAAATTTCTGATGAAAAAGTAACTGTAAAAATTGTTGATATTGCAGGAAATGAGTATCAGCGAGGAAAATCTATTTTTGTTCCTTCTTCAAATAAATCTGTAAATGCAATTTGGAACAAAACTAATAATTTACAAGAAAATCCAAATGATGTAAGGGTAAATTTAGAAATAGTTTCTGGATTAAAAGATTTGGGTTTGAGTTATAAAATTTATTCAAGTGTAAATCCTGGTGAAAAACTTTCTCGCGAAGGAAAAGCTGAGATTATTCGTCCAAATAAAGATTCTGGAGATGGTACAGCGTCTATTTCATTGAATGGATTGTCTCATGGAATGAAGACTATCGAAGTAATTGCAACTGCAAAAGATTATTCAAATAAATTTTATATGCAAGTTGGAATTGTTCGAAGTTTGAATAGTGAATATATCAATGATTCTAAAGTCGGACAATGGTTTTCTTTTGAAGATACTGAATACAATAAAAATTTACGTGGGTATGTTTTAGGCAAAGCAAAAACGATTTGTGGTTATGCAAATTTAAACGGAGAACTTTCGGCAAAATTCTTATCTTCTGTTCCTGGACTTGAATTAAAAGTTGAAGGAAAAGTTGTAAAAGTTATAGCTTCTGAAAATAAAGTTTACCGAAATGTTTCTGTTCGTGTAACAAATGACGCAGGTGAAAGAATTGATTTTGATCCTATAACACTTTATTGCGATGATGTTGGACCTACGATTAAAATTTCTCGACCAACAGAGTATGAATGGGTAAAAAATAGAGTTGTTATTCAAGGTTCTGTAGAAGATACTTTGGGAGTGGCTAATGCAGAATATTCTGTGGATGGAGGAGTCACTTGGAAATCGTTCGGTTCTGGAAATGGCCGATTGTCTATGCAGCTTTGGGCGGATGAAACTGTTACAAATCGTGAAGACGGTTTGATAGAAGTTAATATTCGTACAACTGATATTGTTGGTAATTCGTCGTATTTTGTAACATCAGTTCATAAAGATACTGTTGCTCCGGAAGTAACTGTAGTTGTTCCATGTGTGGAAGAAATAGTAAATGGTAAAAACCAAGTTGCATTCCTTGTAAAAGATAATGGGGCTATTGAAAATGTTAGTTATGTAAATGTAAATACTGGTTTAAAAACACAAATTGCAGATGCGTCGATGTTTGTTACATTTGTTGGAACAAAAGAAATGCCAATTAGCAATTCTATGAGATTTGATTTTACAGATAAAGCAGGAAATGTAACTTCTAAAAAAGCGTGGGAATTTGTTGTAGATAATAAATCTGATTTACCAGTAGCAACGGTTCAGCTTCCAACTGATAATGAAGTTATTACAAAAGATTTTGTTGTGTCTGGTGTAGTTCTTGATGATGACGGTCCAAGTAAAGTTTATTATAAAATCGATAATGGAAAGTTTAATGAAATTCAAGGTGAAGGGTATAGTTTTAAAGTTGATATTCCTTTGAACGCAATGACTGATAATGAACATTCTGTAACTGTTTATGGAATTGATACAAATGGTGTTAAAGGTCCGGAATTCGTTCGTAAGTTTAGAGTATCTCTTGCAGAACCTGTAGGACAAATGACTGAACCAAAGATTGAAGAAACTCAAAGTGAACTTACTACTTTACGAGGAACTGCATTTGATAAAAATGGTATTTCAAAGGTAGAGATTTCTCTTGATAATGGTAATTCATATAATTTAGCAGTTGGAAAAGAAAATTGGTCATATACTTTTGATACAAGGGTATTGCCTGATGGAACTCACGTAGTATTCCTTCGTACAACTGATGGATATGGAATTGAAAGTATTTATTCAAGCTTGATTAATATTGATAATACAAAGCCAGAACTTTCTTTGGAACTTCCTTTGGATGATTCAAAAACTACAGGTCCAATTTTCTTCTCTGGATTTACAATTGATAATATTGGATTGACAGATTTGTATATTAGTGTAACAAGTTTAGATGGAAAATATGTTCCTGCAAAATTGTCTAAGATTGATTTAACTCCAGATAAAATTATTACAACATCTGTAGATTTAACTTCTTTGGAAAATGGTCGTTATAATGTTCAACTTACAGGTAAAGATGCTGCCGGAAATGAATCTAGTGTAAGTAGAAATATTACATTGAATAAACGAACAGGTGAAGCAGATGTAAATATTTATTATCCTCTAAATGGTGAACGAAAAGCAGGTAACTTTAATGTTTACGGGGAAGTTCAAACATCAAGAAAAGTTGAATCTGTTTCACTTATTGTAAACGATCAAATTATTGAGACTGTTGAACTTTCAAAAACTGGTTTCTTTAAGTTTGCATTAACACCTGAATTATTGAAGGAAGGAACTCAAAAGTATAAAATCCGTGCATCCCTCGAAGGAAATATGACTGTTGAATCAATTACTCAAACTGTAGAATATGAACCTTATGGACCATGGATTACGATTGATAATTTTACATACGGTGATTTTGCAGTTGAGCGTCCTTATCTAAAAGGTGTTGCCGGATATTCAATTGCACAAGAAGAAATTGATGCATCAAAAGCAAAAGGTGCTACAAAGGAACAAAAAGAAGCTTTAGAGTCAAAAACTTTAAGTTATATCGACATTAGTTTTGATAATGGTAAAACATTTACAAGAATTTCAGATAAGAAAAATTGGAAATATCGAATTGAAAATGAAGATATGCCTGAAGGATATCACTTTTTACTTATTCGAGCTATTATGAAAAATGGTGAAGTTGCAATTAATAGATGTATTGTTCAGATTGATAAAACTGCACCATTTGTAAAAATGATTGCTCCAAGTATTGGGGGAAAATATAATCAAGAATTAGAGTTTTCAGGTTTGGCAAGTGATGCTGTAGGACTTAATTCTGTGACATTGGCTTTACGAAAAGGTGATAAGGCAGGTTATGAAGTTCCTGCGTTTATTCAAGGATTGTATTTAGACGCTTCTGTATGGGGTTCTACATTATTTAGTTTTGGAGCTGGGCTTTCGTTCTTTGATGATAATGTTAAACTACAGATTCAATATGGGCAGTTTACACAAGCACAACGAGAAATTTTTAGTAAGACAACTCTTCGTTATGGAGGTAATGTCTTTGGAATGAAACTTCTTGCAAATATTGCTTATATTCCATTTAGAAGTTTCTTAGGACCAGACTGGGATTGGTTGAGTATGGGAATTGCTTTAGGTGCAAACTTTAGCTTCTTCTCTGAAACAGCAAGTGGTAAACCTCAGATGCTTTCTGCATTGCTTGCTCAAATTGAATTCCCACGAGTTACTTTGAAAAAAGCAAAATGCTTTAGAACATTCTCGTTGTATACAGAATTCCAATTGTGGTTTATTCCAACGGATGTTTCCGTTTCAACAGGTTCTGTTAAAAATATGATATTCCAATTCTCTGAAGGAATTCGAATTAATATTTTCTAGTAAAGAATTTTAGTTGAATAAAGTGTGCTGCAATATTTTATTGTTGTGGCACACTTTTTTGTTTTAAAAAATTTTTAAGATGAAATTAAATTGAATGTTTTAATTAGTTGAATAAATCAATAAACTAAAATAAAATAAAGTATGCGAGTATTAAATTCATTATCAGAAATAAATATTTTAAGAATTATTCGTCTTCTTTGGATTGAAAAAAAGATAAGCCGTGTTGATATTGCATCAAAACTTGCAATGGATAAATCAACAGTAACAAAAATAACTTCGGAACTTACTCAAAAAAATATTATTAAAGAAGCTGAATCAGGAGAATCTGGTCCACAGGGTGGAAGAAAACCTGTTTATTTGGAACTGAATAGTGAATATGCATGTGTCGCAGGAATCGAAATAAATCCAGAGAAAATATATTGTTCTTTGATTAATTTGATGGGGGAACCTATTTTTGAATATTCTGAAAAGATTGTCTGTGATGAAGAGTATCATTTTGAATTGATGGAATGTTTTACAAAAGCGTTCAATATATTAAAAGAAAAATCGATTAATCTTAAAAATAATATTATAGGAATTGGAGTAGGAATTCCTGCATTAGTAGATGTAAAGTCTGGAAAGATTATTCAGTCTATTCCACTGCAAATTTCTGAACCAATTGATTTTATACAGCAAGCAGAAAAGATTACAAATTTGCCAGTTTTTTTTGATAATGATGCAAAGTGCTGTTGTTATGCTGAAAAAATGTTTTGGAATGATAGTTCAGATGTAAAAAATATGATGTATGTAATGGTTCAACATCGACCGCAACAGCCTGTAAAAAATTCCCCTAAAAATATTTCTGTTGGCTTTGGTTTTGTTCTGAATGGAAAAATTTATCATGGTGCAAATTCTTCTGCTGGTGAATTTAGAAGTATGATGTGGGATTCATCGAGCAAAAATCAATTTGTTAATGGTAAAGATTCTATAAAATCTTTAAGCGATGAAAAAAAGGTTTTACCGATTTTTAAGGAATTGGCAAAAAATGTTTCTTTTTTGGTTAATACATTGAATTTGGATGTCGTTTATGTTGGTGGAATAGAAAGAAAATACGCAGAAGAAATTGTAAAATATATTCGTGAAGATGTAATTTATTTGTGGCCTTACGAATGGAATAAAACTTCAACAATTACAACGGGAGTAATTTCAGAAAATGTTGTTTCTGTAGGGGCGGCAATTTTAGTTTTAGATAAATTATTTAGTATTCCTGAATTGTCAGAAGAATATTCATTATCAACTTCATTTTATGAAAAAAAATCATCATACCAATGGCTGATTGAAAATGGGAGATAGAAAATAGAAAAGAGTTGTCAAAAGTCCTTTTTTTGAATTTTAAAAGAATTATTCTAAGATTAAATCGCAAGTAGTTGCATTCGTTGTTTTTATTAGATCTTCTGGGGAAAGTTTTAATTGTATTCCACGAACTCCCGCACTTATACATATTTGGTCATGTAAGAGAGCAGATTCGTCAATAAAAGTCCTAAATTGCTTTTTCATTCCAATTGGAGAACATCCTCCTCGAACATAGCCTGTTAAACTTAAGAGTTCTTGTTCTTTGATAGGAGAAACTTCTTTTACATTTGCAATTTGTCTTGCTTTTTTTAAATTGATTTCGCTAGTAGCACATTGGCAGAATACGAGTATTTCTTTTGTTTCTGCCCGAAAGACAATGGTTTTAAAAACTTGTTCAGGATTTATACCAAGTTTTTGAGCAGTACGAGATGCAGCTCCATGTTCAAGTTTGTGTTCTGTGTCGTCTTCATATTCGCAAGCTTCGTATTTGATGTTAAACTTGTCTAAAATTCGCATTGCATTTGTTTTTTTCATTTTGGCATAAATCCTTTGAAAGTAAAGTGTAATTATTTTCGAGCAACGATTACCATAGTTTTTGCATTTTGATTGTATGGTGAAAAATTAAAATCACCGTATATTTCTGCTGTCTTAAAGCCAACAGCATTCATCATGCGTTTTAATTCAATAGCTGAATAAAGGCGTTGTACAAATTCATGTTCAATTCTGCGACCTGTATTATTGTCAATTAAAATCCATTTTGAACGCAGGCCTTCCCATGCTCCCACAACGCTGAATTCAGTTAAAACTGTTTTTCCAGCTCGTTCAAACCATTCTCCTTCTGTAAAATATTGAACAGCGATTTCTCGACTTGTACATTCCATGATAAAAAAGCCATCATCTTTTACACAGTCAGCAATTCGTTTTAATATTTTTAAATCATCTTCGATTGAGTCGCAATAACCAAAAGAAGTATAAAGATTTACAGCACAATCGAATTTTTTTTCTGAAGTGAAATTTCTAAGGTCAGCTTTTATTAAATCGATTTTTACATTTTCTGCATCACAAGTTTCTTTTGCAGCGTCTAATTCAGCTTGAATTAAATCAACACCTGTAACATCTAGTCCTAAAAGGGCAAATTCCACAGAAACTCGTCCTGGTCCACAACCTGCATCTAAAATAGAACTTCCTTTAGAAAGACCTGCTATTTTGCAAACAGCATCGGCAATGCCAGGAGCTTCTGCCCAATGTGTAGAGTCGAACATAATTGGTCCATAGTTTTTCCAAAAGTCTTCACTTTCAAACCATTGTTGTTTTTTTAACATATTTGCCTCCTAATTAAAATGTAGCATTTTTTTTGAATCTGCACTTAATTAAAAAATTATATTCGCCCGAATTTGGAACAGCTAATTTTTTGTACAACTACAATGTTAGTCTTAAAATAATTAATTTTCAAGATTAGATTTAAGGTTTAATAAATTTATTATTTATGATATAATCGATCATTATTCTTAAAAAAAGGAATTGTTATGCCAGTTACAGAATACTTAGAAAGAAATGCATCTTTATATCCTAATGAAGTTGCTCTTGTTGAATTAAATCCTGATGAAAAAGATAATCGACGAATTACTTGGAAAGAATATGATTTGATTGAACCTACAAAGAGTTTAGCATATCGTCGTGAAATTACATGGTCTGTTTTTAATGAAAAAGCAAACCGCTTTGCAAATATGCTTTTGAGTCGTGGTGTAAAAAAAGGCGATAAAGTTGCTATTTTGATGTATAACTGTCTTGAATGGTTACCAATTTATTTTGGAGTTTTAAAAACAGGAGCGATAGCAGTCCCTTTTAACTTTCGTTACGATGCAGACGAAATTTTGTATTGTGCAAATCTTGCGGAAGTTGATGTATTAGTTTTTGGTTTTGAATTTATTGGTCGTGTTGAACAATACGCAGATAGTCTTTCAAAAGGGCGACTTTTAATTTATGTTGGGGATAATTGTCCTGGTTTTGCAGAAAGTTATCATTCTCTTGTTGCAGATTGTTCAAGTGTTTCGCCAGATATAAAAATTTCTGAAGAAGATTATGGAGCTATATATTTTTCATCAGGAACAACAGGATTCCCAAAAGCAATTTTACATAAGCATTTGAGTCTTTCTCAAGCTGCCGAAATGGAACAAAAACATCACGAAACTTCTAGAGATGATGTTTTTCTTTGTATTCCGCCTTTGTATCATACTGGAGCAAAATTTCATTGGATGGGGTCATTAGTTGCAGGAAGTAAGGCTGTTTTATTAAAAGGTGCAAAGCCGGAAACAATTTTGTCAGCTGTTTCTTCTGAACGCTGTACAATTGTGTGGCTATTAGTTCCTTGGGCACAAGATATTCTTGATTCATTTGATTCTGGAGCATTGAAGTTGACTGATTATAATCTTTCTCAATGGAGATTAATGCATATTGGTGCACAACCAGTTCCTCCTTCTTTAATCAAACGATGGAAGGAATATTTCCCAACTCATTTATATGACACAAATTACGGATTGTCTGAATCAACTGGACCTGGGTGTGTTCATCTTGGAATGGAAAATATTCATAAAGTAGGTGCAATTGGAATTCCTGGTTATCGTTGGGAATGTAAAATTGTTGATGAAAATAATCAAGTCGTTAAACAAGGTGATGTTGGTGAACTTTGTGTAAAAGGTCCTGGGGTTATGACTTGTTATTATAATAATCCAGAAGCTACGGCAGAAACAATTAAAGATGGCTGGCTATGTACTGGAGATATGGCTATGCAAGATGAAGATGGATTTTATTTTCTTGTAGATAGAAAAAAAGATGTTATTGTTTCTGGTGGTGAAAATATATACCCTGTTCAGATTGAAGACTTTTTGCGTACTTTTGAAAAGATTAAAGATGTTGCTGTTATTGGCTTGTCAGATAGACGACTAGGTGAAAAAACTGCTGCAATTATTGAATTGAAAGATGGTGTAGAAAGTTCTGTTGAAGAAATAAATGAATATTGTCAAAAACTTCCTCGTTATAAACGACCAAAAGAAATAATTTTTGATTCTATTCCTCGAAATGCTACGGGAAAAATTGAAAAACCTGTTCTTAGAAAAAGATATGGTGTAGATAATCTTGTAGCAAAAGAAAATCAAGGATAGCTTTTTTATTCCAAAATACTAAAAGATAAGTCTTAAGTAAGTACCTCGCGCCAGATGAGTAAAAAGAAAAGACAGAGAGTTTTTTGATAAAACTCGAAGCGCGAGGAAGAAGTGGTAAAGGGGATGTCTTAAGTACAAACGGATGTTTTCCTCTCTTTGAGGACAATATTTTTTATATCCTCTTTTTGCAAAATTTATTTTTCCTGTTTCAGAAAATTCTATCAATCTTAAAATATGTAATTTTAATTCACTTTTGTAATCAATTGACTTCAAGTTTCTTTCCTTTTCAGCCAGAAATGCCTCCGTAATTGATTTGTTATAGTTGATGATTCCTCTTGCATGATAAAATTGGATTAATGCTACATAATATTTGTGAAAAATCCAGCTAACCAATTTCTCACAGTTATAATACTTCCGCATTTCATTAAGGCAGGCGGATACTGCATCTTCAATAGGTATTGCCATGCTGACTCCTTAAAACCAATATTTTATTAAATATCGGCGGTTTAAGGGGGTAATATTTAAAATTTATAAAAATTCAACCCTTTTAACTTGCAATTATTTCTTTTTGTACATACAATAAAACCAGAAGGTGCATTATGAAATATTACAAGCGTGAATCATATTTGAAGAAAATCCGCGGCTTTTACAACGATACGGAAATCATCAAGGTTATTACAGGAGTCCGACGCTGCGGAAAATCAAGCCTTATGCTGACTATTGCAAAAGAACTTGAAGAAAATGGCGTTTTGAAAGAAAACATAATCTATTTCGATTTGGACAAGCGCGGTTACAGAAGCATCAAAACTCCGGACCAGCTGGAAAAATTAATAGAAGACAATATCAAAGTTGAAGGTCTCAAGTATCTTTTCATTGATGAAGTTCAGAATGTAACTGACTTTGAAGAAGTCCTTAACGGATTCCGAGATGAAGGTGATATTTCAATTTTCATAACAGGCTCAAATTCCTATCTTTTAAGCGGCGAGCTTATTACAAAGCTTACGGGACGATACATTGAGTTTGAGATGTTTCCTCTGAACTTCCAGGAATATCTTGGCATGAAGGCTTTCCTAAAAAAGAACATCAATCAGAATCTGGTTCAGGAATTTGACAATTATCTTATGGAAGGCGGATTTCCAAAGGCCGTTCAGTATGATTCCCTGCAAGATAAAAAGACATATGTCACAGGAGTTATTTCTGAAATCTTTCAGAAGGATATTAAACGCCGGGTAAAAATCAGAAATGTATCTGTTTTCCAGAAAATACAGCAGTATCTAATAAATAATTTTGGTGCAACGACAAGCCTAACAAACATGCTTGAGGCTCTCGAAAAGGACGGCACAAAAATCAAAAGGGAGACTTTGAATAACTATATCAAGATTCTTTGTGACGCAAAAATTCTTTATGAATGCAGCCGCTTTGATTTGAAATCAAAAAAATCCATAGCAGGAGAAAAAAAATATTATCTTTCCGACCTGGGCTTTTACTATTCTACAAATACAGACAACCGCATCAATTACGGCCCGGTTATGGAAAACGTTGCCTATGTTTATGCACGCTCAAACGACTATTCTGTAAGTGTAGGCCGTATCGGGAAACTGGAATGTGACTTCATTCTCCGAAAAGACATTGATTACGCATACCTTCAGATTTGTATGACAATCATGTCCAGCCCGGAAACTGAGGAGCGTGAATACAAGCCGCTTGAATCAATTAAAGATAATTATCCAAAATATGTCCTTACCAGAAGCGATCCCATTCAGCATCGTAACGGCATTATTCACAAGAACCTGCCGGACCTTATGAAGGGAGGAGAGTTATTCTAAGTAACCACCATAGCACCAGCCCACTGTTCCTGCTCGGATTACCCTTCCGTCTCGGTCTTTAGCACCTGACTGAACTTCAACTTTTACCCAGTTGCTGTTTATACCGTCTATGTTTTCTGCTTTTCCGAGTGCAAGGATTTTTACTTTTGTGCCGGCTTGCATTACTGTAAGAACCTGTGTTGAAGTAGCCTCGCCGGAACGGAGTTTTAGTTTTTCGGAGACGAGCATGGTTTTGTTTGGAGTGACGTTGGTGGATTGCACTGCAACAAGACTTTTAGCATCAAAAGTTCCTTCATACAAACCAGTTTTAGGATCTGACCAAGGATGGTCCAGTTTTTCTTCGATTGGTGTTAGATTCGACGGTTTGTTTTTGTAATCTGCCTCAATATATTTTAGCATGGAATTATTCCAATTATTGTCTGTTTGCATGAGTTCGATTATCAGTTTATAGTTTTCTCCATTATAAAGTCTAAGTCGATTCCCATTTTGTTCTATTATGAAAGTACAATTACGATTTTCTGTAAGGTTTGGGAGATTATTTAAGGATTCTTTACTTAAAGTTTCATTAAAATATTGTTGCATATTCTTAGCGATTTCACATTTAAGTAAATATATATTATTTACTTTCTCTAGATTCTTAATTGAGAAACACCAAAAATCGTTTGTATCATGAAGCACTAGTAAAGTATTTTTTAATTCCAGCTTATGTAATTGAATCAAATTATATTCAGGAGAACCTTTATATCGTGAGTAATAATTTGAAAAACTTTCTAAGTTAGAATTTTTTCCGCATATCGAATTATACCATACCGGAATCCAAGTTTTATCTGATTGTTTTTCAGAAAGCATTGAATCCAAAAAAATATCCGAATTTTCCAATACCAAATCGTCTACGGAAATCCAACCATTGTTATAAGGAACTAGATAGTCATTATGGATACAACTATTGTCATCAATATAATACATATATGCAAATTTTGATGATATAAAAGCACTTATCTCATATCCTTTATTTAATAATACATGCTGCTCACTATAGATATCGAAATCTTTTATAATTTTATACGATTTTTCGGTAAATTTTGTATATTTTGATATATCGCGAAAATGCTCCCAAACTTGTGCATTTGCAACTCCCAAATAACATACTAAAATAAATAAGAGAACTTTTTTCTTCATTTATAACATCCTTTCCAAGTGTTTGAATCCTCATAATCCAAAGGATTTATCATATTTTTCCAAATCTTTTGATTTTTGGATTTAAAATCACCCCATGTAGGAAATGTATTATTCCTTCGTATAGCACCATTAAAATCATTTTCAGGATCTGTACCTTTCAGTTTGTTGTATATTATCTTTGCTCATATTTTTGTATAAGTTCAATATTATATTTATCAATATCAGTCAATAAAGAATCGTTATAATTAGGATTCTTTTTATACCATGTATAGCATTCCCAAAGACTCTGTAAATCTACACTTTTGAAAGTTCTGCCATGACGAGCATACACTGCGTTTCGCATTAAGCGTAGTTGGGCTTTATCTAAATCTTTCAGGTCTGCGTCTGTGAGTTTTGAATCAAGTTTTGAAAACTTTAAGCCGTTGTAGGCAAAGTAATCTTCAGGACACCAGGCATTTTTTAACTGATTGTCGGTTACAGTTTCATCAAGGATGTAACGCTGTTCATTTTTATCCCAGTAGAAGAAAAAATAATGAGAATCTATATCTTCATTCATTAATGAGTAATAACTTGTGGGCTTATTTTTTTTATGAAAAATTTTTCCAATAGAATATGCACGAACTCCACGCCTGCCATTAACAATACAGAATTTAAAGTCATTTAAAAATAAATAATCAGGACCAGTTATTCTTGGGTTTGCTCCTAACGAATAAAATGAATCAGGAGACAAAAAACTAAGATATTTATTTTTTAAATCATAATCTAGTTTTATAATTTCAAAGCCTGGAAAACCGGAAAACCCTTTAAGCCAAATTATATCAGTACAACCATCAAATGTAGCATCAGCTAAAAAAGCACTGGTATTCTCAATTAGCTCGATATATTTATAATTATATTCTTCATACCTAGAATTAATTAGTTCATATCGAGTCTTTGCATAAGAACTAATCAAAATAGTTTGAAGATCTTGCATATAACTATGTTCTTTAATTAAAGAGACACAATAGTCATCAT
>JAZUSR010000207.1:0-5747 GCA_045606765.1 Treponema sp. | reverse complement strand
CGCACTGGCGACATTGATGAAGTTGGAGATCCAAGCCACTTAACTTGTTTTGAAATGCTTGGAAACTGGAGTCTTGGAGATTACTTCAAAAAAGATTCTATTGCTTACAGTTATGAATTTTTAACTTCTCCAAAATGGCTTGCTTTAGATCCAAGAATGATTTCGGTAACTGTTTTTGAAGGTGATGAATCTGCTCCTCGTGATGAAGAAGCAGCTGGTTACTGGAAAGAAAACGGAATGCCAGAAGATAAAATTGCTTACATGCCAAAAAGCGACAACTGGTGGGCAGCAGGTCCAACAGGTCCTTGTGGTCCAGATACAGAAATTTTCTATTGGGTTGGCGAAGGGCTTCCTCCTGCTGGTTCAAACAAAGGAACTGACCCTGACAATTGGATGGAAATTTGGAACAACGTTTTTATGGAATATAATCGCATTGACGAAAATACTCTTGTAAAACTTCCAAAACAAAATGTAGATACAGGAATGGGACTTGAAAGAGCAAACTGTATTCTTCAAGGAAAAACAAGCGTTTATCTTACAGAAGTTTTCCAACCAATCATTAAAACAATTGAAGAACTTTCAAAATATACATACGGAACTGACGAAGAAAAAGATAAATCAGTTCGCATTATTGCAGACCACAGCCGTTCAAGCGTTTTCATTTTGGGAGACCAACGCGGCGTAACTCCAGATAGAGTTGGAGCTGGTTATGTATTGCGTCGTTTAATTCGTCGTGCAGTTCGTCACGGAATGAAACTTGGAATTGAAGAATCGTTCCTTGCAAAAATTGCAGAAACAGTTGTGGCAAACTTTAAAATTGCATATCCAGAATTGGAACAAAATTCAGAAAAAATCTACAAAGAACTTACTGCAGAAGAAGAAAAATTTCGCAAAACTTTGTTAAAAGGTGAAGCTGAATTCCAAAAACTTTTGCCAAACTTAATGAAAAATCCAAAGAAAATCATTTCTGGAAAAGTTGCATATAATTTGTATGAAACATACGGATTCCCATTGGAACTTACTCAGGAACTTGGTGCAGAAAACGGATTTACAGTTGATGTAGAAGGATTCAAAGAAGCAGAACGCAAACACCAAGAAGCAAGTAAAACAGCTGATGCAGGCGCTGCAAAAGGTGGTCTTGCTGAACAATCTGATGTTACAACAAAATATCACACAGCAACTCACATTTTACAACAAGCATTGGTAAATGTACTTGGTGACCAAGTTGCACAAAAAGGTTCAAATATCAACAACGAAAGAATGCGTTTTGACTTTACATTTGACCGTCCAATGACAAAAGAAGAAATTGAACAAGTTGAACAAATTGTAAACGAACAAATCAAAGCAGACTTACCAGTTACAATGGAAGTTATGAGCCTTGAAGCTGCACAAAAAGCAGGCGCTCGTGCATTGTTCACAAACAAATATGGCGAAGACGTAAAAGTTTACACAATTGGTCGTGATGTTAATAATGATTGGTTCAGTAAAGAAGTTTGTGGTGGACCACACGTTCAGCACACAGCTCAAATTGGAGATTTTAAAATCCAAAAAGAACAATCTTCTTCTGCTGGTGTTCGTCGTATTAGAGCCGTAATTTCTGGTGGATTACCATTAGATAAATAAATTTTTTTGTAACTAATTATTTATAAAATGATTTAACATTTTAGGAAGGTAACGATATATGAAAAAATTACTTTGTGCTACTTTATTTTCTGTGGCTGCGCTTTTTAATATTATTGCGCAGTCTAATTTACAACCATTGGTAGTCGTAAAACTTAATGGTCATGAAAATATTACATTGAAGGATTTGAAAGATTCAGTAGAAACTTATGAAGCTCAAGCAGGAAAGAAATTTTCTGTAGCAGAAAGAAAAGAGCTTCTTGAATCATTGATCGACCAAAAGTTAATTGTTCAAGCTGCAAAAAAAGAAGGACTTAGTTTTTCGGATAGTCAGATTGATCAGGTGTATTTGTCAAATATTAGTCAGTTGGTTGGTCGTAAAGTTACTGAAAAAGAATTTGCAGATATTATTCGTCAAACAAAAGGTATTACAGTTGATGAATATATGAAATCTCAAGTTCGTATGAATGTTGCTCAGTATAAAGCATATTTGAAAAACCAACTTCTTGCACAGCAATATGTTGTTGCAAAAAAACAGGCAGAAATTAATTCTGTTCAACCAACAGATAAAGAAATTAGAGATTTCTACGAAATGAATAAATCTAAACTTGTATGGAACGATATGGTTCATATGTTTTTAATTTCTGTTCAAAAAGGAAGTGATCCAACTGCTGCAAAGACAAAAATTCAAAAAATGATGTCTGATTATACTTCTGGGAAGTTGACAATTAATGCTATGAGAGAAGCTGTAAAAAATCCAGCTGCGGCAGGGTATGTTGCAGGTGATTTAATGGTTGAAAAAACAGAACAGTTTGCTGCAATGTTAGGGATTAGTTATGACCAGGTTTTAAGTATTTTTAAGGAACCTCTTAATAAGGCTTCTTCATTAAAAGAAACGGAAGTTGATTACCAGTTTTATGTTCTTTTGAATAAATATAATGCAAAAATGCTTGCTATTTCTGATATTATTCAGCCAAATTCAACAATGACAGTTTATGAATATATTAAGCAGTCACTTACAAATCAGAAACGAAGTCTTGCTTTAGTAAAAGCAATTCAAGATATTTCAAAAGAATTAAATGTACCAGCTAATGTTGAACGAAAAAAGACAGGTGCTGATTTAGATAAACTTCTTGCTTGGTAATTGGGGTAACTTTGTGTCGCGTCGAAAAAGTAGGATATTAGCATTCCAAGCGTTGTACTCTTGGGATGCTAGTAATGAACCAATTGAATCATTGCTTCAGTTTTCATGGGTTGAATCTAAAGATTCTATGGAAGGTGAAGCTTTTGATTTTGCTAGATTGTTAATTTCTGGAACAATCGAAAATATTGATTTGATTGATGATAAAATAAAAGCTAATTTGTCTCAAAATTGGAATTTTGATAGATTGAATAAAGTAACTTTGGCAATTCTTCGAATAAGTATTTATTCCTTGTTGTTTCAAAAAGAGATTCCAGGAACAATTGTAATTGATGAAGCTATTTCTATTTCAAAGGATTATGGACTTGATGATTCTTTTAGGTTTGTAAATGCAATTCTTGATAAAATTAGCAAAGAGCAAAAATAAATATATTTTTACGAAGGAATTTATATTTTGAAAGGTAGTCACAAAAAAAACGACTTGTACAATGTAATTTTAAGAATTTTCATAGTTGTTTTTTGTTGTGGCTATTTTTTTTCTTGTTCAAGAGATGTAAAAGTTGATTCTGTTTTAACTCATTTTGATGAAATTGATTATTGCATTTCAATGAATCAAACTCAAACTGCTCTAAAGTTGCTAAAAAAAATTGACAAAAGGTCGAATCCTGTAAATATTCAACTTGGTATATATAAACGATATATTGAACTTGGTGAAAATAAACTTGCCGAAAAATTAATAAAAAGATGTTATAAAAATCATTCCGACGATAAAAAAGTTGTTGCGATTTATTCACATCAACTTTTAAAAAATAAAAAAAATAAACAGGCATTAACAGTTTCAAAAAAATTATCAGGCTCTCCGTATGCATCAATTTATGCTGAAGCGTTATTAAAAACAGAGTTTTCTTTTTTTGATAAAGAAAGTGTAAATATTGATTTTGAATCTAAAGATTTTTTGAATATTTACTATGATGCTTTTCTGGGAACTAATGAAAATTATTGGCTTCGAAATTGTGCTGTAATAAATTTGCTCAATGATAAAAGTGACAGTGCGTTGATTTATGTTCCAAATGATTTTGGAGGTTCTAGGGACGCTTATTTTTGGGGATTGATTTATTATGATAACAAAAAGTATGTCGAAGCCCTTCAGTCTTTTAAAAAAGCAAAAGAGTTGGTTGAATTTGAGATTGAAGATAGTTTTTATAAAGATAAAAAAAGTGATTTAGTATCTTTGTTGATTCAAATTCGTGGGATGATTTCTGATTGTTATGTAAATCTTTCAGAACAGAAACTTGCAGAAAAAGAGCGTGTGGATTTCTTGGATTTTCTTACACAAATTACTGATGAAAACGGTAAGTTAGAAAATTTTTCTGAAGTGGATGAAAAATTGTATGATCAAGTGTTGAGTGTAATTTATTTGAATAGTGCGTTGTATGCTTTATCAAATTCAAATTACAAAGAGGCTTGCAAATTACTTCAGTTTGAAGTTGAGCAGTGGCCGGATTTTGTTCCTGGCTTGATTTGTTATGGAAATTATGCTCTAGAAACATCCAATTTTGCTTTGAATGATCCTATGACATTGGAGTTACGAGAACTTGGAATTAAATCAATGGATATGGAATTGTTTGATGAAATTGTAAAGATTCCTGTTGAAGATGCAATTAATCGAATGAAACAAAGTTATAATCGTTTTAAAAATTATAATCTTTTTGTAGCGATGTTAGAGTTAGAGGATAAAGTAAACCCTTTGTCTGAAAAAGCGGCCTATGCAAAAATTTATCAAACTCTAGAACGAAATTTGCTTGCTTCAAATTCTTATCCTTTAGAAATTTTGGATTATTCAATTTCTCGGTTGATTCGTTTAAATTATGTTGAAGAAGCAGAAGAATTGTTTCATAAAGTTTTAATTCAGCAATATTCTTTCGATAAAAATAATTCATTTTATGATGAATGTTTTAGATTTATTCATCAGTTGAAGACTTGGGAGATTGAATATTTAGCATGGTTTGCCGCTTATCGAAAAAAAGCTGATATCGCAACTTATTTGTATGAATTTATTGTTTTTAATGAGTATTTAAAATCGCAAAAACAGGTGCTAGAAATTGCATCTGATGTTTCGGATATTGCGATTATGAATTTGGCAATGATTTATTCAAGTACGAATCAAAAAGAAAAAAGTTTGAAACTTTATGGTCATGTTTCAAATTATAGTAAAACAGTTCGTTTAAAAGCTGAAGCATTGTACAGAATTGGAGTAATTTATTTAGAAAGAAATGAGGTGGAGAATGCTGTTCGTTCTTTGAAGTATGCAGTTTATTTGAATCCGTCGCATTTAAATGCAAGGCTTTTATTAGAACAAAATTGAAAAAAAAGTGCATTGAATATTTTGAAGTAAAATACAAGTCTTTAATTCAAAATTTAATGCACTTTCAATGTAAAATTTAGATATTTATGTTTTGTATAGAACTATTAAAACGATATCTATTTTTCGATGATAGCGATGATGTCTGATTGTTTTACTATAAGGTAATCTTCGCCATCCATTTTAATTTGAGTTCCTGCGTATTTATCATACATAATTGTTTCGCCAACTTTTACAGTTACAGGTTCTTTTTCTGTTCCAGGGCCGATTGCTTCAACGATTGCTGTTTGTGTTTTTTCTTGAGCTGCTTCTGGGATAATAATTCCAGATGCTGTTTTAGATTCTGCTTTTACAGGTTTAACAAGAACTCTGTCTGCTAAAGGTTTTATTTTCATTATTAACTCCTAATGTGTGAATTAGTTTAACGATGATTATAATATATAAATAAAAAGGAAAGAATACAATAAAAAAAATAAAAAAAAGTGAAAAAAAATAAAAAAATCTGTTGACATAAAATTAAAAAATGTGATATATTCACATCACTCGCGCATAAAGCGCACGGTATTTGAAAAAAATAATCAGGGAAGGAAAGAAAGAGTAAGGTCAGCGAATAATACGAAAGTA
>JAZUSR010000206.1:0-19014 GCA_045606765.1 Treponema sp. | reverse complement strand
AACAACACGAACAGTGTAAGGGAATTCTTCGCGGCTAGGAACCATTGGTTCAAGAGAACGACGAGCCAAGTTTCCGTGACCAATTTCGCGGCGACCAGTTGTTAAACGACCTGTTTCACCAACAGAATATGGTGGGAAGTTATAGTGAAGAATAAAGTGTTCACTTCTGTCGCCATCAATATCATCATAAACTTGTTCATCCATTGTTGTACCAAGAGTACAAACTGCCAAAGACTGAGTTTCACCACGAGTAAACAAAGCTGAACCATGTGGTGTAGGAAGTACATTAATTTCACAAGAAATAGGACGAATTTCATCACATTTACGACCATCAATACGAACACCTTCGTCCAAAATAGATTTACGCAAAAGTTTATATTGAATATCATCCATCAAATTGTAAAATAGTTTCGCCTGAATTGGGTCTTCAAATTGTTCAGCATATTTAGCAGCCAAATCTTTTTGAACTTGAGCAATTGCTCTACCACGATTATCTTTTCCGTTTTGGAAACAAGCTTCTTTTAAAAGTGGAGTTGCTTCTGCTTCAATTGATTCAGCGTTATCCAAAGTAACATCAAGTGGATTCAAAGGAAGTTTTTCTTTACCACATTTAGCAACAAGTTCTTCCTGCAAAATACACATTTCTTTAATGAATTTTTCAGCTTCAGCCAAAGCACCAAGCATAACATCTTCAGAAACTTCGTTAGCTCCACCTTCAACCATTGTAAAACCATCTTTAGTTCCGGCTACAACAATTTCCATGTCCCCTTCTTCAATTTCTTTAAAAGTTGGGTTAATAATATATTTTCCGTCTTTAAAACCAACACGACAAGCAGCAACAGGACCGTGGAATGGAATATCAGAAATACAAGTTGCAGCAGATGCAGCCAAAACAGCCAAAATATCCTGAGTATGTTCACCGTCTGCACTAACACAAGTTGGAACAATTTGAAGTTCATGACCAAAAGATGGTTCAAACAAAGGACGCATTGGACGGTCAATAAGACGGCTAACCAAAATTTCTTTATCCTTTGGACGACCTTCGCGTTTTACAAATCCACCAGGGATTTTTCCAGCAGCATAAAATTTTTCGTTGTATTCAACAGTTACAGGAACAAAATCCTGACCTTCTGTAACACTAGACGACGCACAAATAGTAGCAATAACAGCAGCCCCGCCCCATTGAGCATAAACACAACCGTTTGCCTGTTTACCGATTTTTCCTGTTTCCAAAATGAGATCGGCATCTCCAAGTCTGTAAGTAACTCTTTCTACAGCCATAATTTTCCTCGATTAAAAGAAATATTTTGTCCCAAGAATTCACCACAGATTCACACAAATAAACACAAAAAAATTAAGGAGGGCGCCTGCCCTACGCTCCAAAGTCCTCGCCCGTGCGTTGAACGCGCGGACCAAGTTTTGCCTTGCAAAACTTGTGCTCCGGTCTTTTCCGCTACCCCTCTTACGGGCCTCAAACGCCGGCCCGTAACGCCCGCTTTTTATGCCAATTTGTGTGTACCCGTGATTCAATGAATTCCAAGAACCATTTAAAGTGAAAAACTTTCACTTTAAAAAAAAGGACGGTCTTTATAAAAAACGCCGCCCTTTTTTTTCTTAAAACTACTTACGCAAATTCAATTCTTTGATAAGTGCGCGATAAGTTTCAAGACTTGTACGCTGGAGGTATTTCAAAAGTTTTTTACGCTGACCGATAACTTTCAAAAGACTTCGTTTTGCACTTTTGTCTTTTGGGTAAGTTTTCAAGTGAGCTGTAAGCTGTTCTACTCTAGCAGTAAGAAGAGCTACCTGAACTTTTGTGTTTCCAGTGTCATTTTCATTTGCACCAAATTTACTAACAAGTGAAGCTGACTGTTCTTTTGTAAGTGCCATAATGGAACTCCTACTGCGGTTAACAAAATAACTCGCATAATAATTTAATATGTTTGAATACGCGAAAATTTTGCAAATCATAATTTGAGTTCAAAACTATAATTACAAAAAAATTCGTAATACAAACCAGAAATATTTTATAAAAAATACAAGAATTAATCAATATGAATTAAGAAATCAGAAAATATTTTTACTTTTATACTTTTTATAAAAAAAACACCCCTTTCGGAGCGTTTTGATTTAGGGTTTAATACAAACCCTAAAAACGGCCGAGTCAAGGCCTTGAGCAAAGCGTGCCTTAACCGGACGTATTAATTTACAAGACCTATTATTTATCGCCTTTGATTCCGTAGCGTTTATTAAAGCGATCGATACGTCCTGCTGTATCAACAAGTTTCTGCTTACCAGTATAGAATGGGTGGCAAGCTGAACAAATTTCAACTTGAATGTCTTTTACAGTTGATCGTGTTTCAATTACATTACCACATACGCAAGTAATTTTTGTAAGTGTGTACTCTGGATGAATATCCTTTTTCATTTTATAACTCCTAATTTTCTTGCCCGATATTAAAGAAAACCCGGTCACCACTAGTTCGCGCAATAAAACAGCGCCGCTATCATTCCGCCACCGTTAGAAATCAAGTTAATACCACAAGATTATTTAATAACCTATTCTAATTAATTTTTAAAAATTAATCAATAGCAGCAGTTCCTGCATTCATACTTGCAAGGAAAGCTTCATTTGTTTTAGATTTCTTCATTCTATCCAAAATCAACTCAGTAATTTCTGTATCTTCCATTGGATTAAGAACTTTTCGCAAAACCCACATTTTTTGAAGTTCCGATTCTGTAAGCAACAACTCCTCTTTTCGAGTTCCAGACTTTTTAATGTTGATAGCAGGGAACAAACGACGTTCTGCAAGTTTTCTTTCAAGATTAATTTCACTGTTTCCAGTTCCTTTAAACTCTTCAAAGATAACTTCATCCATTCGGCTTCCTGTTTCAATCAATGAAGTTGAAATAATTGTTAAAGAACCGCCTTCTTCTACATTTCGAGCAGCACCAAAGAATCTTTGTCGTTTGGACAATGCATTTGAGTCAACACCACCAGACAAAACTTTTCCCGAAGTTTGAACTGTTTGGTTATATGCACGAGCAAGACGAGTAATTGAGTCAAGCAAAATTACAACATCACGTTTATGTTCAACAAGACGTTTTGCTTTTTCCAAAACCATTTCTGCAACTTGAACATGACGAGTTGCTTGTTCATCAAAAGTTGAAGAAATAACTTCACCTTTAATTGCTCTTTCCATTTCTGTAACTTCTTCTGGGCGTTCATCAATTAAAAGTACAATTAAATATACTTCAGGATTATTTGCTGTAATTGCATTTGCAACTTTTTGCATTAAAATTGTTTTACCAGCTTTTGGAGGAGCAACAATCAACAAACGTTGACCTTTTCCAATTGGAGCAAACAAGTCAATAATACGACCAGAAACTTCTGTAGAAACAGTTTCTAATTTTAACTTTTCGTTTGGATACAAAGGTGTTAAATTTTCAAAAGGTACACGAGTTTGAGCCACACGAGGTTCATCAAAATTTACAGATTCAATTCTAAGTAAAGCAAAGAATTTTTCACCTTCCTTTGGAGAACGTGTTTGTCCGTAAACTGTATCACCAGTTTTTAAGTTAAATAAACGAATTTGACTTGGACTAATATAAATATCATCAGGTCCTGGTAAATAACTATTCTGAGGTGAACGCAAAAAACCATATCCATCAGGAAGAATTTCTAAGGCACCACTTGCAAAAATAATACCACCATGTTCGGTATGAGCTTTAAGAATAACAAAAATCAAATCTTGTTTTTTCATTGGAGCTAAGTCATCAGCTGAAAATCCATATTGAATGGCTAACTCTCGAAGTTCCTGCATTCCTTTCTTTGTAAGTTCATTAATTTCCAAACGAGGTTTTGACTCATAATCTTGCATATTTTCAGGCAAGTGAGTTTCTGTTTGAAGTGTTTCTTGTGGAATATTTCTAGAATAAGAACGATTGTTATATTTTCGATTTGGATTTTGTGATTGATTTTGATTTAAAGTTTGTTGTAAATGCTGTTTTTGAGAATCTGAAACTTTTTTTACAATAGTTCTTTTTTTCTTCACTGGAACAGATTCTTCACTTTCATTGTTTTGTTCACTTGTAGCATTTTCAGATAAGTTTTGTTCATTAGATGACTCAGCTTTATCGTCTACTGATGTAGACATTTCCAACTCACCTTGATTTTCAGCAACCTGATTTTCTTCAATCGTTTTGCTAGTACGGCGTCTAAATCCTGCCATTTAAAAAATCTCCATAATATAAATAAAGAATTAAATAAATTGAAATACTTAATAAGAAATGATTTTTAAATTGAATTATACTACAAAACTCCCTCTTTTGTAGTTGTATTAATCTTCTGTGTCAGATTTTAAAATTAAAGACTGCTTAAACTCATCAGAAGCAACTGAAAATAAATCTACATCAGGCTCATTATCTAACATACAAACTTGCCCTTCAAAATCAACATTATCTGCGATTCTAAGACGAGCTGTAGTTACATTACCTTTAACTTTACTTCCGTTGCACATTTCTACGCGTTCAATAGCTTCAATATTACCTGTAACTTGACCAGAAATAATAATCGATTTAGCAGACATTTTATCTACAGTACAAATTGCAGCCTTATCAATTTCTAGATTTCCATGTGCAACAATTGAACCATTAAAACGTCCATTTATTTTTAAATTATCAGTAAATTCAAGAACACCGTCAAAATCTGTTTCTGAGCCTAAAACTGTAAAATTCTTTTTTTCGTTTTCCATAAATAAATATGACTCCATATTAAATTAAACTTGCAAAAACTGCATTTGATTTATAATTTCGATGCTAAATGAATCACTTTAAAAATTTATTCTTCTTCAACTTCAACCGGTAAATTCCATACAGCTTGTTTTATTTCTTTTCCTGGTCGAAAAACAGATACAAAATGTGGATCAACAGAAACAATCTCTCCAGTTTTTGGATTTCTAGCCTTTGAACGCCCTTTTCTCATTCGATTTTCAAAAGTACCAAAACCTCGTAATTCGATCTTCTTGCCACTTTGTAGGGATATTTTTAATTGTTCAAATATACTATCTACTACAAGTTGTACACATTGTTTATCCACTTTAGTTTTAAGATAAACAGACTCGATTAAATCATTTTTTGTTAATTTTCTATCTGCCATCTTAAACCCTCATCTTCTTAACATTTCCAATGCAAACGGATTTTTTGAAAACAAAAAACCTCGTTTGCATTAAGATTGTTAAATAATTTTACAATCTCAATGTAAATAATTAATTACATTGCAAATTATTGTAATTTAGTTTGCAGCAGGTGCAGCAAAAGATACATTGTAAAGTTTAGTCATACGAGACTTTTTACGAGAAACTGCATTGCGTGTTAAAACACCTTTTGAACGTGCAGAATCAAGTGAACTTACAAGTGTCTTTAATTTAGCCTGAGCAGCTGCCTGATCTTTTGCCTGACAAGCTTCTACAAACTGTCTTGCATATGTACGACATTCACTTTTAATTGCCTTGTTATGCAAGCGTCTAGCTTCACTTTGTTTAAAAGCTTTCTGAGCTGATGTTTGATTTCTAGCCAAAGGATGACCCCCAATTCAAATACTATTTGTAATTTTAACAAAATTACCCTTATTTTGTCAACTGCAATAAAAGATTTTAACTACAAGAAAAAGAGATTTTTTATAATATTTTTCTAATTAAAACAGTATTGACATAATATTTTATAAAATATATCATAAAACAACCAATCGATTGGAGGTTATACAGATGGCTGGAGCTAGTAAAAACTCTCGTACATCCGTTGCAACACAAAAATTCATTTGTCCTGATTGTCAGGGTGAAATTATAATGAAAACTATGTTTGAAAACGGAAGAATCAAAAATGTTGCTGAATGCACAGGTTGCAAACGCACAGAAAGACGTCCAAAAGACTTCAAATAATTTTTTTTAACGTTAAAAAAGGCTGTCAAGTGACAGCCCTTTTTTTTACACACGCTAGCTTTACTCAACAAATATTTTTACTATTAAGTTCACAGAACCGATTTTATAATTTAAACTACTAAGACCTCTTAAAAAACTATCTACTTTTATCTTCTTCTCGCCAAACAGAAAGTTGCTTATCCATCAATTCTTTAGCTTCATCTAAAATTTTCAATTGTTCTTCTTTAGATGATGGAGCCGAATATATTTTAAGAATTTTAACTTTGTAATCAATATTCGAAATATTTTCAAAAATATGCAACATATCATTAATTTTATATCCATTATCAAGACAACAAACTACCACTGGAAGATTTGTAACTTCTGAAATCTTTCTAAATCCTGCACTGTAAAATGTTCCTAAAGAACCATCCTTACTACGAGTTCCTTCAGGAAACAAAATAGGAATCTGTTTCTTGTCCATTACCCTTTTTGCAAAATCTTCCATCGTTTTCATTGCTTTTCCAGCACCACCCTTTCGAGGAATCATACAATGTTCATGACTTCTAAGCATTTCCGAAACTAAAGGAATATGACGAGACAATGAATCTTTTGCAACAAATCGAACATTATAAGTCTTAAAAAATGTCATAAAAATAGGAATATCAAATAAACTTTGGTGATTTGAAATAACAAAAAACTGTTCAGGCAATTTATCAAAATTATCATTATAATAAGATAATTTAAATTTTTTATAAACTTTTAAAATAATAAAAACAAGAGGAGCACTTCGTTTTACAATAAAATGAGAAATCTTTACACAAATTCTCTTAGAAAAAGGATAAAAAATTATATTTAACAACGCTGGTCCAGCTAAAACACAAATACAACAAAATACAGCAATTATATTAATAAGTAATACCATAATTAATGATTTTAATAATAAATAACTATAAAATCAAGATTAATTGAGCGAATTATAAATAATCTTTTATAGCCAAAAGAATTTCTTCTGAACTTGAATAAAGTCGCTTTGTCTCAGGAATACTTTGTAAAAATTTCAAACCATAACTTTTTTCACAAATTCGCTTATCTAAAACGATTACAACTCCTGTATCACTTGCTTTTCTTACAAGTCTTCCAAACCCCTGTCTAAATTTTATAATCGCTTCAGGCAAACTTAATTCTGCAAAAGAACTTCCACCCCTTTTTTCGATTAATTCACAACGAGCAGAAAAAACAGGATCATTAGGAACCGAAAAAGGTAGCTTTAGAATAATAACCTGACTCAAAGAACTTCCCGGAACATCAACCCCTTGCCAAAATGAATCTGTGGCAAATAATACTGTTGATTCAGAATTTTTAAATCGATCTAACAATCTAAATCGATCGTCATCGCCTTGTTTTAAAAGTTCAATTCCAAAATCATACATTGCAGATTTTATAGCAAGATAAGTGGCTTTCATTGATTCATACGAAGTAAACAAAACAAGAGAACGACCATTAGAAGTTTTTATAAGTTTGAATATCAATTCATTAATACAATTTTGAAATTGCAAATTATTTGGTAACGGAATATCACTAGGAACTGCAAACAAAACATTATTTTTATAATCAAATGGAGATTCAAAAACACCAGTTACTAATCGACTTTTTTCTACAAAATTCATTCCAATTCTCTTAAAAAAATAATCAAAAGAATTATTTATTTGTAAAGTCGCGGAAGTATTAATTACACAATCCATTGGTTCAAAAACTCCAATATTCATCAATTTTGAAATATCCAAAGGAGTTTGAGTGAATGTAACATAAAAAGGATTTTCTTTATCAATAGGATTGGATAACCTTTGTTTTGAAATCCAATAAACTGTTTCAGGTTTTTCTTCCCAAATTGAAAAATTCTTACAAGCATTTGCAACTGCTTCCAAATTTCGAAGAATAGATTTTGTTTCCCAATAAGCACCTTCAAGAGTATTTTCTTCATCAATGCATTCCATAATTTGACGAATAGTTCCAGTAAGTTCCATAATGCTATTTCCCAAAGTGAGTAAAAGAGAAATTATTGGAGCAAACTTTTGTTGAGTTAATCTATCAATTTTTAAAGAAAATTCATTTTCCAAAATATCAACCGAAGCAATTTCTAAATTTAAAATATTATTTTTAATTTCAGAAATTTGTGAACCAATTTTTTGAGTTTGATCTTCAAGAGTTGAAAGTGCTTGCAAAGTAAAAACATAACCTGCTATAGAATTTTTTCTTTGGCGATACAACAAATTAAGTTGCTTTAATATTTTAAATCGATTTACACTTTCACTAAAAAAACTTGTTGCAGCATTTTCAATTCCATGAGCTTCATCAAAAACAATTCGTTTATAAGCAGGAAGCACAACAGTATCTTCATAACCTGCTCCATTCATTCGTGCTTCAATATCTGCAAATAACAAATGATGATTGACAATTAAAATATTTGCATCATTTGATTCTTCACGGACTTTCATTACAAAACATTTTTCTCTAAAAGGACATCTTAAACCCATACAAGCATCACTTTCAGAGCAAACACGAGTCCAAACATTATCAGAAATATTATTATTTAATTCTGTGCGAGAGCCTGTTTTAGTTTTTTTTGCCCATTGCAGAATTTCGTCTAAACTTTCAAGTTCCGATGAAAATAGATCTCTTTCATTTGCAACATCTTGCAAACGACGAAGACAAACAAAATTTTGTCGCCCTTTCATCAGAACAGCTTTTATTTTTTTTCCGATTATTTTTTCAGCAAGAGGTATATCTTTTTCTGACAACTGTTGTTGTAAATTTATCGTACCTGTTGATATGACAATTTTTTCATCATTAGATAATGACCATAGCATCGAAGGAATTAAGTAAGCAAAAGACTTTCCGACTCCAGTTCCTGCTTCAAAGGATGCAATTTGATTATTATTAAAAGCTTCTGTAATTTTTTTAAGTAATTCAATTTGACTTTTTCTTTCTTCAAAATCTTTTGAAATAATAGATAATGGACCACCTAAAGAAATATAACTTGCTGTTTGAGAAGGATTTAAAGATTGAATAATTTTATATTCTTCACTTTCGTTAGATTGTGACATTAAACTCCCCGAATAAAATAAAAAAGTCAAAAAAAAAGCCTGCTTTACAAAGCAGGCATCTACATCTCCTAGCGGAATTGAACCGCTGTTGTCGGGATGAAAACCCGATGTCCTAACCACTAGACGAAGGAGACATCTCATCAACTCTCGCTGACTTTGTTAATATAACAGTTTATAAAATTAATGTCAAGCATTTATGAAAAAAAATACCTTTTTTTTTATTTTTTCTTTCAAAAAAAATTTTCTCTTAATATGAATTAATTATATTTTACAGTTACATTCCCATATCAAATTTATCAACAATTTTTTTATGCAATGCTTTACATTCATCAGTTTGAAGTCCAAGATTTTCAGCTGCATTTATATCACGAAGTGCCTTTTCATAATCATTTTTATTATAATATGCCAATGCTCGTCTATAAAGAGCATGAGACTGGAACTCATTTATTTCCAAAGAATGATTAAAACATTCGATGGCTTTATCTATGTTTCCTAAAACACTATAAACAATACCTTCATAATAAATAGATCTAAAACTCCTTGGATCATATTCACTACTCTTTTTAAAATCGTCAAGAGCATTTTCATAACTATTTTGAGCAAAATAAGCCATTCCTCGATGTTTATGGATAACAGATAAAACATTATTATCTTTGGCGTTTTCATCATTAAGAATCTCTGAATAAATCTTAATTGCTTGACTAACATCTCCAACATTATGTGCATGAATTGCAGCCAAAATCATATCATCAATTGTTCCTCGAACATATGGAGAAACTCGATTAATATCTTTTGAATCATTTTTAACAACTTGCAAATCTTTGTTGGTAGAATCAGTAATAATATCTGCTTGCTCATAAAATGATGCACGTCGCTCGTCAACTTCTCGTTGAAGTTTTGTTTGATAGTCTCGGATTTCTTGGAAAATAATATCTGCAAGATTCAAACTTGCATTAACACTTGCCATTTTTCGTCTTAATGGTGCATCAAAAGGAGTAAATTCAGTTTTATAAATTAATTCATGTTCAACTTCTGCCCAAGCATCTTGAAGTATAGTTCGTACCTGAATTTCGCAAACAAGATTTTCAGGCAATGGTAAATTACGAATTTCTTCATTTTCAATTTTAGTAAGATCAATACACTCTGGAGGAATTGAAATTAGAATATGAGTTGATTCATAACCAAATTCTCTAACATTCTGCAAAGAACCTTTATGTTCGATTTCTTTAACCTGATACTTTTTTTTAATTTGATTTTCAACAGATGAAATATCTTCCAAAAAAGCACAAACAATCCTAATTCCCATCATATCTGTTAAACAGACAATTTCGTTAGATTCTGAAGCTTCCTTTGGTTTTAATCTAAGTAATTTGGAGTAATAACTGTTAAAAGATTTTATTCTTGATTTATAAACAGGTTTTGGATTTAATTCAATTTCAGAAGTCAACTTTTCAAGAATATTTTTCAAAATAACAGAAAACAATTCTCGGTATTGTTCATAAGTCTTCTTAATTTGATTTTTCCCAGGAACACGAATATTATTTGACATAAATAAAATCTCCAAGCAAGTTATAAAAATAATCAAAAAAAAAGACGCTTCATTAAAAAGAAGCGTCTTAGTTCAAACTATATGAAATTAGTTAGCAGCCTGTCCTGCATTACCCTGTGCGTTTGAACTTGAATTTTCGTCCAAGCTAGGTGTGAATGCACTTTCTGTTGCCATCTTTTTCTTTTCGATATAGCGGTTAACCTGTGAGTTACCAAAGCGCTGCATTTCAGCATACTGACGAGCATCTTCTTTCTTTGTGATAATTCCCCAAAGGTCTTCGTCAGCGATATCACGATCTGATGTAAGAATTGCTTTGTCGTAAATAATTTTTACATCTTTGAAATATCCGATAAAGTTATCACCAATGTGAGCTGCGTCACGAGTTATCTGGAATCCAGTGAATTTTACAAATGGAAGTCCGCGTGGATAAATTGGATATACACGAATTTCGCGCTGACGAATTTCTGTAATATACTGTGGGTTGTTCCAAACTAATGTTTTCCAACCATCAAATCCAAGGTATCCCATAAAATAACGGCGTTCGATATTATCATTATCTTTAAGCATTACATAAAGACCATGTGGATAGTTCATACCCATTGTTGTACAAGCAATTGATTTGATTGTTCCAACATTTTTTACAACTCCGTATCCATCTTCGAAAAGTGTTTTTCCACTTGCTTTCTGTTCATCTGTCTGGTCCAAACGATCACCATTTTCGTCAGCATCTGCAAGTTTTTCATATGCAGGGATATCAAATGCAGGTTTGATTTTTGCATTTGCATTAGCTGCGATTGTAGGGAATAATACACGTACACCCATTACATTTTTTCCAGCGAATGGTACTTTTGCGCTGTCTTTTACTGGAGCAGCAACAACTTTTGATTCAGCAAGACTTCCTACATTACGAGCAGACGAGTTTAATTCAATTTCCCATTCTGGTAATGCCAATGAAGTTTTCATAAGTGACTTCTGGTCGTCAGTGAAAGTTGCACCAGCTGCAATAGAAAAGTCCATTACAGTTCTTTTGTTCTGAGTTGGTTTTCCTGTTGTTTCGTCAACAATACAGTCTGCATCGAGCTGTGTGAAGTCAATCAAAACTGCTTCATCTGCAAAAGCAACAGAACCAGCAAGCAACATTACTGATGCCAATAATTTGAAAGTTCTCTTCATTAGAAACTCCTTTAATATTCTATTAGATGTAGCCTTGTTTACATATAATAGTATCATACAACTATAGATTTTTGTCAATGTTTTTTTTTATTTTTTTAAACATTGAAATCAATCATAATTGAAAACACTTTTATTCCCAATGTACATCTCAACCGAATTTATTTTGCTAAAATTATTCAAAATATTCATCTTGAACAATTCAATGCCACGAATAATTTCAGAGCTTCTAGTCACTCTGTCAAGAACATCATCTGTTAAATTTACATACAAAATATCATCCCGAACAAAACAAGAAATAACAGATGTCCCTGGAGTAAAAATAAATTTACTATTTTCTAATTTTGGTCCTAAAATAATTTCATTTACATATTGAACCACATTTTCAGGGTACTTTTTAATAGGAAGATACATATGTTCAATCGTATAACTTTTTGAATTAACAGATTCAAAACAAACGTTATATCGTTTTCCAGGTTTTGAAAAAAAGAACCATACAATTGAAATCATAAAAATAAATAATAAAACCAAAAGAGAAATTTTTACTCCACTCTTCTCGTATTTTAAATTTTTTAAGTTAATCATATTCATTGTTGTAATCCTGTAAATCCACTTGAGCGTTCAAAATGCGTTACAAAAGCATTTATGCCATTATATATCCCAAGGGCCTGCTTTTGCAAGTACGCCTTATTATTTAAGTTACAAGCTTCAGCATAATTAGTTAAAAATCCTAATTCTACCAATACGCTTGGCATTTTAGAATTTCGTACAACGAACCACTCTTCAGCTTTTATTCCTCTCGAAACAGATTGACTCCCGATTTGAGAAGATAATCCGTCCATAATAAATTTTGCAATCAAAATACTTTCTGTTGTATATTCTTCTTACATCATTGAATTTAATATATTAAACAACTTAGGATCTGAAGTTGTATTTTTATCTATTACAGTTCGTCTATAACCAGGAGTCAAATACCAAACTTCATATCCTTTTGCTTTTTTATCAAAAGAAGCATTCACATGAATTGAAATATACAAAACAGCTTCATTTTCTTTTAATTTTACTGAATTGGCAATTTCTGTTCGTTCTTGCAAAGTCAAAAAAACATCTTTATTGCGTGTCATAATAATTTTTTTGTCAGGATATGCTTCTGAAAGCATTGAACTTAACATATTTCCGACTGTTAAATTTATATCTTTTTCTCGAACAGTTACATTTTTACCATTAATTTTATGAACCATATTAGCACCTGGATCTTTTCCTCCGTGTCCAGGATCTATTAGAATTGCACCAACTCTCATTTTTGGTCTATCTGATGAATTCTCATTAAAAAAATCTTCAATTTCAGAAAGGAAAGCTTTTGTTACTTTTATTTCACCATTTTGAATTTTTGGAGCATCAATATACGATATTTCTAAGCTATTTTTTAGCACAAAATTCTGTTCTGGTTTAAAAGTCAAATATTGACCATTTTTTTCTAACATTCCTGTAGTTGAAAGTGAATCCCAATAAAAAGTTATTCCTCTTTTTTTTGCATTATCAAGCAAAATTTGATCTACTACTGTTGAAGCAAAAATTGTTGTCACAAAAAATGAGAAAAGTACAAAAATAAAATTTTTTTTCTTATTCAGCAGCATATAATGCACCTTGTATTCCACCATTGACTAAATATTGCCAGAATCTTTTATACGAAATTTTCTTATGAACTGGCTTTAATAAGTCAAATTTTTCGATTGTTTCTAAAAGTGTTAAATAATTCCAATCTTTAATTTTTAAAATTTCAGGTTTATTTAATGCCTGCGGAATAAATTTTAATACACTTTCATTTTCAGGAATTTCAAAATCAGAGTTCTTAAGTTCTAAATTTAATTCCTCTATTATATTGTCGGATAATTTAAAAGAATTTCGAGGAAAATTTTTCTCAAATTGTACATTTTTCCCTTCAAGAAAATCTGTTGTTTCTTTTACATTTTTTTCAAGTTCAATCGTAATATTTTTAATTATGTTTTCGCAAGAATTAATTGCAGTTTCAAAATCATTTGCAAGCGAAATAACATTTCCACATTTTTCAACATTATTTCGTGGAAATACAACTTTATCCCCAGGCTTCACTCGAGAAAAAATATTTTTAATATTTTCATTATGTAATTTCTCATCTAAACCGTATACATTTTTTACAATTCCAGGAATAGAAATCCACGCTCTTTCTGCACTAACTTTTTTAGAAGAAACTTCATACATTTTAAATGGTGCATCAATAAAAAGTTCCTTTCGTAATTTTTCCATTTCCAAAGGTTTTTTTCCACAAGAAATTTCAATAGCAGCTTTTGTTAAATTAAAATCTGAAGAATATGGAAATGTCCATCCTGACATATATCCACCAGAAAGTCTTGCGGCAATTTCTCCAATCATTGGACCATTTTTTGTATACTTAATATCAGCTTTTGCAGCTCCAGTTGTTAAACCAAGAGCTTTAACACCAAGAGCAAAAGTTTTTATAAGTTCATTATATTTATCTTTTGAAATTCGAGTTGGCATTGTATGTCCCATTTCGATAAAATATGGTGGAAAAAAAATATGACGGTCAGCAAAACCTGTAATTGTCATTGTTCCATCGTATACAAGAGCATCAATCGAAAATTCAGGACCTTCCATATATTCTTCCAAAATACAATTTTTCGATCGCGAATTTTTAATAGCCTCATTTACGCTGAAAATTAATTCACTTTCATCTCGAATCATTCGACAACCACGAGCACCCATATTATCAACAGGTTTAACAACAAGAGGATATTTACTAGCTTTTATAAAATCTTTTGTTAAAATATTTGAAACATCATTGTCACTAATTTTTACAAATTTAGGTGATGGAACATTTTCTTTATCGAAACACGAACGCATTAAATTTTTTTCACTGGCATTTAATGAGGCTTTGAAAGAATGCGATTTTAAATTTGCTTTTTCACAACCATAAGAGACAGAAGCTGAAAAATCTGTTCCGGCTGTAAAGACACTAATTAAATTTTCTTTTTCTTTTAATTCAAGTGCATAGTCAGCAATTTCATTTCGAGCTTTTAAATCAATTTGTTTAAACTCATCTGCCAAGGGAACACAAACCGCATTAGGATTTGCATCAATGAGAAAAACTTTTAACCCCAAAGATTTTGCACTTAGAATAGCAGGTTTTTGCATAAGTCCTGCGCCTAAAATTAAAATCGATTCAGTATTCATACTTTTGGTCCATTTATTTTTTTGCAATATACTTCATAAGTATCGCCAATTTTTAATAACTTTATGATAGCTTTCAAAAAATTAAAAACAAATTTATTTTTATCAAGATGAAATTTTGTAACAAAAGGAATTCGTTCAGGATGAATACCAGTTGATACAATTTTAATAACTTTAAATCCAAATGGTTTTAAATATTTTTTTGTCAATGGAAGTTCCCAAAGTGAAAAATGATCCTTTGGACTTTGATTAAAAAATTTTGCTTCATCAATTTTCCGAGTCAGACCATTTGCATTTGGTGTTGAAAAAGAAAATACTCCACCAAATTTTAACATTTTATTTACAGAACTCAATGTCGATTTTAAATCTTTAATATGTTCAATTACATACCACATTGTTATAACATCAAATTTATCAACAAAAAATTCTTTTTTTATATCAATTGATGCAAAATCCCCAATTATTGCATTAAATCCTAATTTATTTTTTACATAATTAATTGCATCAAAAGAAATATCGCTTCCAAAACAATTCCACCCAAAATCATTAGCACAAGATAAAAACGGTCCGTATGCACAACCAATATCTAAAATATTTTTTCCGTCAATTTTATTTTTAAAAATTTTATTAATATTTTTTACGCGAGAAACACAATTACTTTTTATAAATTCAAAATCTTCAAGATAGGTCTTACCATATTGATTTTTATACTCTGTATCAAAATAAGATTTTTCATATTCAATTTTTTCACTATCATCAGAAAACGAAATATATGTCATTTTACATTTTTCACATTTTCTAAATGTATGATGAATAGTTCTAAAAATAATTTTATCTTTTGAATTTTCAGTTTTACAAATTGGACAAAAATATTTTGTTGCACTACTCATATTTAATACAAATTTTGATAAATCTTCTTGACCAGATTCTTTCATAATAATTTTTTTAGGCTTTAAATTTTCTACATTATGACAAACTTTTTTTATAAACTTTGAATTTATTTGATTTTTATTCAAATAACAAAATCCATATTTTTTCGCAAGAGATTTATGTAATTTTGTAGGACAAGAAAGTAAAACAGGAGTTTTAGACGCAACACATTCAAATGCTGTTAACCCATAATGAGTAATGACTAAATCATATTCATAAAGTTTTTCTTTTAAATTTTCAACGTAATCTAAAATTAAAACCTTACTTTTTGATACTTCAGGTATTTTGTTTTCAATAATATTTTTATCTTTTGAAACAACAGTTATATCAAATCCTAATTTCAATAAAGCCAAAACATATTCGATTGTATAATTTCCAGAATCTTCCCCTCCAAAGCAAATCAAAACTTTTTTTAATTCACTACTTTGAGGAAAAACACTTTTTTGATTTTTCGGATAACCAATAAAAAAAGGATTTGTTAAATTACTTTGCCTTTTTAATTTATACGAAGGTATAATATCTAATAAATAATCTGGTGAATAATTAAAAGCTGAGCCTTCGTCTAAAAACAAAGTTTTACCAAGTGAAGAATATTTTTTAATTTGTTCTTTATTCATTTTGAACATATCACAAACGATTAAATCATATTCATTTTTCAAGGGAAGTTTTGTAATAATTCTATTTTTATCTAGTGAAGAAAGGAATCTTTCATATTCAATAGTTTCAACATTTTCACTATCGATATAAATTACACCTTTTGTTTTTTTTGCAAGATTTATACATCGTACAAAATGTCCTGTTCCTTGCCCTTTTTTTACACTAGGAATAAATAAAATTTTCTTTGAAATTGATTCATCCTTTAATGCTTCTATAACTTGCTCACTTAAAAAAGGCGGATTGTATTTTTTATTACTTAAAATTTCAATTACATCACAACATCGAATATAATCTGCATAAGTATCAATTGTAGTTCGATAATATGGAAAATTATATTTTTGTGGGCTATCAAGAAAAAGACATTTATATCTATCCTGGTGATTATAAAGAGCAGGCCCTACATGTTCATGATCATAACTTAAATCTGTTTTTGATTTTGCATCAAGCAAAGATTTTCCATCAAAAATTTCAATTCCACAACCATGAGGCAAACCTTTGTATGTAATATAGTCAATTTTTCCGAAATACTTTTCTTTGTATAATTTTAATAACTCATTTGCAGCATCAAAAAATAAAAAAGGATTATCAGCAGTTGCACGAACAACAATATCAATATTTTCTTTTTCGATTAAATTACAAAATCTATCTAAAACATCATCTTTTGAACCTGCAAAAATTTTAAAACCATTTTCACTTGCAATTGGAAAAAGTTCATCCTTAGATTCTAAGTCACAAGCAACAAAAAAATCATCAGCGCAAACTCTTTTCATAGATTGTAATGCCCATACCAACAATGGTTTACCATCTAAATCAAACAATGCTTTTCGAGGAAGTCGAGAAGAAGATAACCGACATTGAACTATTACAACAGATTTCATTTTTATTTGCCCCAATTAACTAGTAAATCAACACCATCTCGTTTAAATCGATACTGATTTTTTTTAACCCAATTTCTTGCATCATTAAACTGTCGAATTGTTTCAATAAACCCACATGAACTTCTAAACAAAGTTCTAAAAATAGATGTAATAGTAATCTCACCATGATCAAATTTGAAAACAGGTAAAAGATTTTTTAGATAAAATCTAAATTGATAAACATCACTAGTTATATTTGCCAAAGGCTCTTCTAAAGAATAAGAAAGGTTAAAACTTGTTGTTATTGAAATTTTTTCACCCCAAAGCCAAGCTCTAAACGAAAAATCTAAATTTTGCCAATAAGGACTTTTTATTGTGTAATCAAATCCACCAAGTTGAATAAATTTCTTACGATTGTACAAACCAATATAATCAAGAGGAAACAAAGTTGGACAATCTTCATAAATATTTTCTGAAACATCAACGCTAAAAACACCTTTATTTACTGATGGTAAAAAATTTACAATCACTGGTTGATTTTTATCAATATAAATTCTAGGAACATAACAACAATTATTTTTTTCTACCAATTTTTGTGCAACATTAGATTTTAAAATGACATTTGTAATTTGAATAGTATCACGCAAAACGAGAACATAATCAGATTCAACTTCTTGCATTCCAATATTAATTAATTCACCATCAGTTACTTCTTCATGAGGAATAATAAATTTTACCGATGGAAATTGTTTTACAAAATCTTCAAAATTATAATTTTCAGAATTTGTTTCCATTGAAATAATTTTTTCAAAACCACAATTTTCTAAATTTTCAAGATTTTGAATTCTCGAATGATTTCCGCCACTATTCAATAAAATTACACTAACAGGCATTTTTGAATCTAATGAATTTTGTGCGCCACCGAGAACTGTTCTATTTATTTGATGTTCATTAAAAATTATAGGTATAGAATTCATCGCAGTTTTTACAATCCTCACAATAGTTTTCGTTTATATGTTCAACTAATAAGTCATCAATTTTTTTCCAAATATCTTCTAACGATTGTTCAAAAACATTGCCAAAAGATTTTTCAAATGAAAGATTTTTACAAGCAACAACATTTCCATTAAATAAGATATTAAAATCTCTACGCAAATGCCAACAAGGAAATCTTTCTAATGGAGATAAATCAGCTGGTTTATAATCTGGTAATTTTTTACAGTAATCGTTGTATTTTTGAACAATTAAATTACCTTCACTAATTGATGCAGAATCTTTAAATGTTCGGTAAAAAGATTCAAGTTCTTCTTCATTTTCTAGCACACGAAGGAATTGTGGAAAAACTTTTTTACTGAACAAGTTTGACAATTTCTTTATGCAATCAACAGTAGATTCTATTTTTTTTCCAAAATGAATTTTTTCATAAGTTACTTGTGTCATTGCATCAAGATTAACAAGCCACATAATTTTTTCAAAACCATTTTTTTGCTTTGGTAACGAATTTACTTTTTTAGAAATAATTTCAAGCTGAGTTTCAACATCGTTTGAAATTTCAAATCCATCAGTTTCAATTAAAAGTGATAATTCAGGATAATTTA
>JAZUSR010000205.1:0-24604 GCA_045606765.1 Treponema sp. | reverse complement strand
AAAAGTCAATGAGTAAAACTTCAGTTTTAGGAATTGACTTTTTACGTTGTTTCGCAACAAAGTGAGAAACAACAATATATATGTAGTTTGCAACGCAAACTATAAAAAGATAAAAACTGACGATATTTTAGGCAGTTTTTATCGTACTTCTTAGTGATGAAACTTATAATAAATATATCAGTTTATTTGTAAAAATCAACAATAATATTTTTGTTCAACTTAAGATTAGAATAGATTGTGAATCAATTTATAAGCAATTGAACCTGGTGGAGGTGATGCTTTACATTCACCTTTTGAAAACCAAATAGCTTCAGAAATTTCTTCTTTTTGAAGTTTTAATTCGCCACTTTCATATTCTGCTGTGAATCCAAGCATTAATTGTTTTGGGAATGGCCAACTTTGGCTTCCTTTGTAAACAATATTTTTTATAGTAATTCCAACTTCTTCTTTTACTTCTCGTTTGACCGCATTTTCTATTGATTCTCCAGCTTCAACAAAACCTGCAATACAAGCGTAAATATCTTGGTTTCGATTTACATGTCGAACAAGAAGAATTTTGTCTCCTTTTGAAATTAAAACGATTATACAAGGGTCAATTCGAGGAAAGAAAATCTTTTTACAAGATGGGCATTCTTTTGCTGTGAATGATTTATGATTTATTAATTTTTTAGAACAGTTAGTGCAATAGTTAGTTTCTTTATTCCATTCATAAAGTGCTTTTGCTCTAAATGATGCAAAGGCTTCATCTTCTGTGTGAGTGAATGCAAATTGTCGTAGTGGAATGGATTCGTATTCTTCTGGGAGATTGTCGATTGAAAGTAATGGAAGTATTTGAATGTTATTTTGTTTGTCTATAAAAATTGAGTCTGAAAGATTTGTTGATTTTAGTTTTTCGAAGTCATTTATTGAAAGGTTATTTTTATCTTTTCTTATAATTACATTTTTTTCAAAAATTGCAATTGCTATCATTGATTTCCTCGAATAAATACTAGCATTTTTAATTGCTATATTCAATTGCGGAGTTTTTTCTTAATCGAACTTCCATAAGGGGATATTTTTTGATAAAATGAAAATATGGTAATTTCTTCTATAGATTTAAAAGATGGACATGTTGTTCAGTTAAAAAATGGAAAAGATTTAGTTCTTCAGCGTGATGATGCTGATAGTCTTATTAATGAGTTTAATTTTTTTGGTGAAGTTGCAATTATTGATTTAGATGCGGCGATGGGGCATCTTGATCCAAAAGGAAATACTTGTAATACAAAACTTTTGAAAAGTCTACTTCGTAAAGGTAATGTTAGAACAGGTGGAGGAATCCGTTCTGTAAAAAGAGCTCGTGAATTAATTTCGTTAGGTGCAGAAAAAGTTATTATTGGTTCAAGTGCATGGAAAAAAGATCCTAAGCCAGGTGAATCTGTTTTAGATACAGAATTCCTTGATGAACTTGTAAAAGCCATTGGTAAACAACGAATTATAATTAGTGTAGATGCAATAAATGGAAAAATTGCTGTAAAAGGTTGGACTGAAACTATAGATGTTTCTTTAATTGAAGGAGCAAAACAGGCTGAACAGTATTGTAGTGAACTTTTATTTACTTGTGTGGAAAAAGAAGGTTGTATGCAAGGTACAAATATGGATATGGCAAAAGATCTTCGAAATGCTGTTAAGTGTCGTGTTGTAGTTGCCGGTGGAGTTTCTTCAGAAGATGAAATTGCTGAATTAGAAAAACTTGGTTGTGATGTTCAACTTGGAATGGCACTTTATACAAATAAAGTTTCTCTTAAAGAATCATTTTTGCGCTGTCTCGATTGGAAAAAAGTTGATGATATGGTTCCTGTGATTGCGCAAAGTATTAATGGTCAAGTGTTGATGATGGGTTATTCAAATAGAGAGGCATTTGAAAAAACTATTGATACTAAAAAATTAACTTTCTGGAGTCGAACACGTAATGTTCTATGGACTAAAGGTGAAACAAGTGGTCACTTTTTGGAAGTGGTAAAACTTCGTGTTGATTGTGATAGAGATACTGTTCTTGCAACTGTTATTCCTCATGGTGGCGTTTGTCATACTGGAAGTTTTACTTGTTTTTCAAGTGAGCCAGATGAAAAATCTTCTCTTGAAAGATTATATGGAACTATTGAAGAGAGATTTAGTAATCCAAAACCTGGAAGTTATACAGCTACTTTAGATGCTAAGCGTGTTCGTGAAAAAGTTGAGGAAGAAGCAGAAGAGATTTGTGAAGCAGATGGTAAAGATGAAGTGATTTGGGAAGCTGCTGATTTGTTATATTTTGTTAGTGTTCTTATGTATAAGGAAGGTGTAAACTGGCAAGATGTTTACGATGAACTAGACAGAAGACATAAAGAAAAATAGCTTAAAAGTATAATGATGCAAGAATCGGCAGTTTGATTGGACTGTCGATTTTTTTTGTATAGTTTTCTACTCTTAAAGTACTGAATTAAATTTTAAAATTTGCTTGTTATGGTGGAATTTGAACTATTATTAATAATCAACGAATAAAAAAAAGGCTGTCCATTTGAAGAAATCTTCTAAGACAGCCTTTTAAAATAAATTAAAGAAATGTTAATTTATTTTTTGAATTTCATATCTACTGTGTAGTGTTCATTTAAGAAGTCTGCATCAATGTCAAGTTTGATGTTTGTAGATAAAGAAAGAGATTTTGTAAATTTGTAAGTTCTTTGTGTTGCATCACAACGGAAAGAAATTGTAAGACCTGCATCTGTTACATTTACTTTGAAGTTAGATCTTTTGTTTGCTGTAAAGTTGTAAATTACTTCACCTGTTGTAGCATCTTTGAGTTTGATTGTGTTGTTTACACCAAATTCCCAAGCTGCATTGTAGTTTGGATCAACCCAAGTTCCTTTTGGGAATTGTTCACCAGCTTTTGCAATTTCCTGATCTGCCTGATCTAATGCATCAGAAATCATTCCCTGTGCGAATGCACCTGTTGCTAATACAGAAACGAATAAAATAGAAAATAAAAATTTTTTCATAAGAAACCCTCCTAATAAGATTTCAGATAATTAAATATACAAATAATTTTATAGGTAAAATGTTTTTATATCAATATATAATGTGAAAAATGCATGAATTTCATCAAAAATGCCAATGTTTTTATCAAAATTGACAGGTTTTTTTATTATTTATTTAATTGAATTATTTTAAAAAAAGATGTCTAATTAAAATATGACAAAAGATTTAACAGAAGGAAATTCGGTAAAATTAATTTTTGGGTTTACTTTGCCTGTGTTATTTGGATATTTATTTCAGCAATTGTATAATGTAACTGACATTGCGATTGTTGGAAAGTATCTTGGTCCTCAAGATCTTGCTGCAGTTGGTTCGACAGGGCCTGTTTCATTTTTGATTTTAGGACTTTGTATGGGGCTTACAAGTGGATTTGCAATTCCTGTAAGTCAAACATTTGGTGCTAAAGATTATTCAAAGATGAGGCAATATGTCTACAATGGAATTATTATTGCTATTGTTTTTTCTATTTTGTATGCAATAATTACCGTTGTGTTCTGTAAACCTCTTTTGAGAATTCTTCAAACACCAGAAGAAATTATTAATCACGCTTCAGATTATATTATAATTATTTTTGCAGGAATTCCTTTTGGCTTTTTATATAATTTTTCATCTGGAATTTTACGCTCTGTAGGTGATAGTAAGACTCCTTTGTATTTTTTACTTTTTTCAAGTGTTTTAAATGTTGTTTTAGATTTAGTTTGTATTATTATTTTTAATCTTGGAATTAGAGGAGCTGCGATTGCAACAATTTTTTCGCAATTAGTTTCTGGAATTCTATGTTTGATTTATATAAAGAAAAAATTCCCAATTTTAAAATTACAATCTGAAGATAAAGTTTTTTCATGGAAGTTATGTAAAGATTTATGTTCAATGGGAATTCCAATGGGACTTCAATATTCGATTACAGGAATCGGATCTGTAATTTTACAATCTTCTGTAAACTGTCTTGGTTGGCAAGATGTCGCTTCAATGGCAACTGGTTTGAAAATACATATGTTCTTTTGTGCTCCATTTGATGCATTAGGAACCACGATGGCAACTTTTGCTGGTCAAAATACTGGAGCTAGAAAAATTAAAAGAATAAAATCTGGGTTATATATTTCGAGTTTTATGGGTTTAATCTATTCAATTTTCGCATTTTTAATTCTTTTGATATTTGGAAATAAATTTGCATTGCTTTTTTTAGAGGCAAATCAGGTTGAAATTATTAAAAATGTTCATCAATTTTTGATTTCAAATTCATCATGTTATTTTCCACTGGCGTTAGTTAATATAATCCGTTTTATGATTCAAGGAATGGGCTACAGTAAATTATCTGTCTTTGCAGGTGTTTTTGAAATGATTGCACGAGGTGCATTTGGATTTTATCTTGTTCCAAAGTTTGGTTTTTTTGCAGCGACTTTTGCTTCGCCTGCTGCTTGGGTTTTGGCAGATATCTTTTTGGTTTTTGCTTTTATTTATTGTTATAGGGAACTGAGAATTAAAGTTGAGTCAAATTTATAGAGTTGTATGTGGGAAGGAAAAAAAGCTGGATTGGACTGTTATTTTTTTGTAATGCAAGAATTTCTTTCCCAGAAAACTCCATTTTCATATCCTTGAATGGATTTGTCAGTTTCTGCAAGATTGATTCTTTTTTGTGCTAGGAGAGAATATTCTTCATTTAATTCAATTCCTAGAAAATGGCGATTTAATTTTTTAGCAACGACACTTGCAGTTCCACTTCCTAAAAAAGGATCAAAAATGATATCACCTTCTTTTGAGGAAGCTAAAATTAATTTAGCATAAAGTTTTTCAGGTTTTTGTGTTGGATGATCTGTATTTTCAGGCATGGACCAAAAGGGAATACTTATATCGTCCCAGAAGTTAGATGGATATGTTAATCTAAAATTTCCTTCTTCGCTTGATTCCCAATCTTTTGGAATTCCATCAACTTTGTACGGGGCAATAACTTTTCGTTTTAATTTAACAGATTCAACATCAAAATAATAATCATTAGGATTTTTTACTGCAAACCAAATATCTTCCATTCCATTTTTCCAATTTGCTTTTGCTCCTCGACCTTTTTCTCGTTGCCAAGTGATTCTGTTTAAAATTGTAAGTTCTTTTTCAAGAGCTCGCTGTAGACTAGAAGTACATTTCCAATCACCACAAAGATAAAGGGAGCCATTTTTCTTTAGTTTTTTGCAAACCAATGGGAGCCATGTTGATAAATATTCGTCATAGTTTGAATCAGACATTGCATTAAAAGTTTTTCCACCAAAGTTTTTTGTAAGATTGTAAGGTGGATCTATAATAATAAGGTTTGCAAATTCATCTGGAATATATTTTAGTGTTTCAAGTAAATCAGCGTTAATTGTTTTATCAGTTAAAAAATTTGAGTTGTTGTTTTTGGGTGAATTATTACTGGTATTATTTTCTATTGAAGCAAGTTTTTTTAAATTGTCTAAAGTTAAAACTTGAGATTTTAAAAAAGAAATTTCATTTGGTGATAATGTAATGGTTCTGTTTCGAGAAGCTCTTTCTTTTTTTTGTCTGTATTCAACTGTCATAATTTAATTATATAGAAAAGCCAATGTTCATTCAATTTAAAATTTTTGGAAAATGAAGAAAATAATATTGGTTGAATTTTTTTTAAAAAAATACTTGACGGATTGAAAATAGAGGGGTATATTGAATATATCGTGCACGAGCACGAAAAAAATAAGACTTTATATGGAATGGAGCCATTATGAAAATCAAATCAGTTTATTCCCATGCTTTTGAAAAGTACGGAAAAATCTTGAAAGGTTACGATGTTTCAGCATTGTTGGCTAAGCTTGATGAAACAACAAAAAAGCCAGAAGATGCTGTAATTTATGAACCTACAGACGCAGGACTTGAAAGTCTTCCAATCTTCAAAGAATTTAGCGTTAACGCTTATGGTGGTATGCCAATTCAAATTGGGTATTGTAATGGGTACAATACAAAGTTGAATTGTTTAGAATGGCATCGTGGTTCTGAACTTAATATTCCATCTAATGACATTGTATTATTGGTTGCACCTCTTTGTGCAGTAAAAAATGGAATACTTGATACAAGTATGGTAGAAGCATTTTATGCACCAAAGGGAACAATTGTTCAAGTTTATGAAACAACTCTTCATTATGCTCCATGTAATGGAGTAAAAGATGGTGAAGTTTCAAAAGAAGGATTCCGTGTAATTATTGTTCTTCCTCGTGATACAAATACAGATAAACCTTCACTTTCAGAAATTGATTTTGAAGATAAACTTCTTTGGGCTAAAAATAAATGGCTTATTGCTCATCCAGATTCAAATGAAGCAAAGAATGGAGCATTTGTAGGACTTAAAGGTCCAAATATCGATTTGGCAAATTAATTTTGATAAATCAAAAGAAAAAATAAAAGCTATAAACATAGGAGAATTAAAATGGCTGTAATTAATAACAAACCATCAGTAAAAATTGGTATCGTAGCTGTTAGCCGCGACTGTTTCCCAGAATCTCTTTCTGTTAATCGCAGAAAAGCACTCGTAGAAGCTTATACAAAAAAATATGGTGCTGACGAAATCTACGAATGTCCAGTTTGTATCGTTGAATCAGAAATTCATATGGTTCAAGCTTTAGAAGACATCAAAAAAGCAGGATGTAACGCACTTTGTGTTTATCTTGGAAACTTTGGTCCAGAAATTGCAGAAACTTTACTTGCAAAACATTTTGACGGTCCAGTTATGTTCTGTGCTGCTGCAGAAGAAACATCTAAAAACGGTGGATTAATTCAAGGTCGTGGGGATGCATATTGTGGTATGCTCAACGCTTCGTACAACTTAAAACTTCGCAATACTAAAGCATATATTCCAGAATATCCAGTTGGAACTGCTGAAGAATGTGCTGATATGATTAAAGAATTTGTGCCAATTGCAAAAGCAGTTTACGCATTGAATAATCTTAAAATCATTTCATTTGGACCTCGTCCATTAAACTTCCTTGCTTGTAATGCTCCAATCAAACAGCTTTACAATCTTGGTGTAGAAATTGAAGAAAACTCAGAATTAGACTTGTTCGAAGCATTCAATAAACATGCTAATGACCCACGAATTCCTGAAGTTGTAAAAGAAATGGAAGCTGAACTTGGTGCAGGAAATAAAAAACCAGAAATTCTTCCAAAACTTGCTCAGTATGAAATTACACTTTTAGACTGGATTGAAGCACACAAAGGATATAGAAAATATGTTGCTATTGCAGGAAAATGTTGGCCAGCATTCCAAACACAATTCGGATTTGTACCATGTTATGTAAATGGTCGTTTAGCAGCAAAAGGAATTCCTGTATCTTGTGAAGTTGATATTTACGGTGCTCTTTCTGAATTTATCGGAACTGTTGTATCTGATGATGCAGTTGCATTACTTGATATCAATAACTCTGTACCACAAGATATTTATGATGAAGATATCAAAGGAAAACACAATTATACTCTCAAAGATACATTTATGGGATTCCACTGTGGAAACGGTTCTGCTTGCAAACTTTCATTCTGTGAAATGAAATATCAGATGATTATGGCTCGTAACTTACCAGAAGAAGTAACTCAAGGAACGCTCGAAGGAGATATCGTACCAGGTAATATTACATTCTTCCGTTTGCAGTCAACAGCTGATGCAAAACTTAGAGCTTACATTGCTCAGGGTGAAGTACTTCCTGTTCCTACTCGTTCATTCGGAACAATTGGTATCTTTGCTATTCCAGAAATGGGACGTTTCTATCGTCATGTTCTCATCGAAGGAAATTATCCACACCATGGTGCTGTTGCATTTGGACACTTCGGAAAAACATTATATGAAGTATTCAAATATATCGGTGTAGATGTTGGTGAAATTGGATATAACAAACCTGCTGGTCAGCTTTATGCTACAGAAAATCCATTTGCTTAATTTATAAAAAATTATCAATGGCTGTTGCTTAAATGCTTAACAGATAAATGATTATTAGAAAATAGTGCAATTCTAGTAATCAGAAAATTTAAGTCCGGCTGTCCTCCTACAGTCGGACTTTTTATTTAGGGTTTAATACAAATCCTAAATAACGGCCGAGTCAAGGGCTTGAAGGTCGTGCCCCATGACCGGACGTATTTTAGTTTTAAAAAATAAGTTTTAGGTAGAAAGTTTATAATTATGGCAGTAACTATTAAAGACATTGCAGAAGCAGCTGGAGTTTCTAGAGGAACGGTCGATAGAGTTTTACATAATCGAAGTGGTGTAAATCCGGAAGTCGCAAAAAAAGTAAAAGACATTGCAGATAAACTTGGATTTGTTCCAAATAAGGCTGGAAAAATTCTTGCAGCGAGAAAGCAACCGATAAAATTTGCTTATTTATTGCCATCAAGTGCTAGATCTTTTTTTAAAGAAGTAATTAATGGTGTTCGTAGAGCAGAAAGGGAACTTTCGGATTACGGTGTAACAGTAGATGTAAAATTTTTTAAAGATTTTAAAACAGAAACTCATGTAAAGGATATAAAAAAAGTTTATTCTCAGGGATATTCAGGATTTTGTTTTACAACATTAGATACTCCTGCCGTTCAATTAGCGGTTCATGATATTATTCAAAGTGGAAAGCCGGTTGTGAGTGTTAATTCAGATGTTCCAGATAGTGGCCGAATTTGTTATGTAGGAACAAATTATTTAGGTGCTGGAAAAACAGCAGCAGGAATGACAAATTTTATAATTCATTCACCATTAAAAATTTTAATTATCACAGGGTCATATAATATTCGTGGTCATAAAGAGAGAATTAAAGGATTTGAAGAAGGTCTTAATTCTCATAAAATAGATTACACAATTGTTGATACTATCGAAGCTGAAGATGATGATGATTTTTCATATTCTAAGACTAAAGATTTTCTAAAGACTAATTCAGAGATAAATTGTATTTTCGTTGCTGCAGCTGGAAGTACGGGAGTTTGTCAGGCAGTTGAAGAATTAAATCGAAAAGATATACATGTGATTGCTTTTGATGAAGTTCCATCAATAAAAAAGTATATTCAGTCAGGGTTAATAAAATTTACAATTGGACAAGAACCTGAACTTCAAGGATATATGGGAATTCAAAAGTTATTTTCTTGGCTTATGGAAGATGGAAAAAGAATTTCTTCAGATTATATTACTCAAACTATAATTAAAATTAAAGAAAATATAGCGGAATACTAATTTATTATATATAATATTCGGTATGAAAAATAAGTTAAATAAAGAACTTGCAGTTTGTGGTTTTGCTGCGGTAAAGAATTTGGAAAAAAATAATAAAGAAAAAATTCGTAGATTATATTTTACTCAAGATAGAGCTCCGTTATTTGGAGGACTTTGCAAATATTTGTCAAAAAGAAAAGCTCCTTATAATCTTGTTGAACCAAAGGAATTGGAAAAACTTTGTGGAAGCATTCATCATCAGGGTGTTGTAGCTATGATTGATGAACCAGAAATTAAACAACTTTCGTCAAAAGAAATTTCTTTATGGATAAAAAATAAACAGCATGCAATTTTGCTTGATAGAATTGGAAATGCTAATAATTTAGGCGCAATAGTTCGCAGTGCTGCCTTTTTTGGAATTAAAAATATTATTATTCCAGATGATGAAGCTCAAAGTTCAATTACGACAAGTTCATATCGTGTAGCAGAAGGTGGAATGGAATTTGTTAACATTTTTAGTACTTCTTCAAGCATTAAACTTTTAAAAGATGTTGAAGGTAAAATGGTAAGAATTGGAACTGATTTGAGTGCTCGAAAAACAGTTTCTGCAATTCATGGGTTGTGCAAATCTAAAAGTGCATTAATAATTTTAGGGAATGAAGAAAGAGGAATTTCAGAGAAGGTTCGGGAAAATTGTGATGAACTTGTAATAATTCCTTTTTTGGGAATGAATGAAGGAAAGTCTTCTCAAGTCGAGAGTCTAAATGTTGCACAAGCGGCATCAATTATTTTATATGAATTAAGTAAAGATGAATTTTATCGAAAGTAATTTTTAAGATTTAATAACTGGGTGGGAGAGAAAATGAAATATTTAATTTGTTCAGATATTCATGGATCATTTTACAATTGTAGAAAAATTATTGACCAATTTAATTCCTTAAAATGTGATTTTTTAATTATTTTAGGTGATATATTGTACCATGGTCCTCGAAATGAATTGCCAGAAGGTCACGATCCTAAAATGGTTGCCTTTTTACTAAATGAATTGAAAGATAAAATAATTGCTTGCCGTGGAAATTGTGATTGTGAAGTTGATCAAATGGTTTTGGATTTTCCATGCATGCAAGATTATTCTTTGATTTTAGATGATGGTATTAAAATCTTTTGTACTCATGGACATTTGTTTACTTCAGAAAGCAAAAATATTCATTATGATGTATTTTTTTCAGGACATACACATATTCAAGTTTTAGAACGCGGAATAAATAACTGTATTGTTTGTAATCCAGGTTCAATTTCATTGCCAAAAGCTTCTTCTAGTTCAGGATTTGCAATTTATGAGGATAGTATCGTAACTTTGTATGACATCGATGGCACTGTTTTAAAAACTATGTCGTTATAGTTTAAGTTAATTCATTTTGAGAAACGAGTTGGCAATATTTTACACTGTCCATTGCATCTTTTGTATAACAATCTGCATTAATTTGTTTTGCATATTCAGGATTTAATACTGCTCCACCAACAAATACTTTACACCAAGGAGCCTCTTTATGAATAAGTTTAATCGTTTCTTCCATTGCTCCAACTGTAGTTGTCATTAAAGCAGAAAGTCCTACTAATGGTGCATGTTCTAAAATTACGGTATCAAGAATTGTTTGAGGTTCAACATCTTTTCCAAGGTCAATTACTTTAAATGAATAATTTTCAAGTAACACTTTTACAATGTTTTTACCAATGTCATGGATATCACCTTTGACTGTTGCAATAACAACTGTGGATTTGGGCTCCTCTTGACCTCCGTTTTTATTAAGTTCATCTTTAATAATTGTAAAAGCCTCTTTTGCAGCATCGGCAGCCATCAAAAGTTGAGGGAGATAAGCTTTTTTTTGTTCAAAATCTTTTCCGATAGTATCAAGTGCAGGAATTATTTTTTGATTTATAATTTCTAGTGGCGATAATTTTTCTTTTGATTCTCCATTTAATAAAGATAGTGTTTCTTTTTTTGAAATTTCTTTTAGACCTTTTATAATTGCCTTAATTAAAGGGTCGGAATTTTCTTTATTTTCAGTTTCGTTTTGAGTTTGTTGAACTTGAGTTGTTTGAGAAACTTGATTTTGCAAAAGTGAATTAGAATAATTTTCTGCAAAGTTAATATAGTTCAAACATTGATTATCTAATCCTGAAAGAGTTTTAAAACAAGTCCAAGCTTTCATCATTTCTTGAGAGTTAGGATTCATGATTGCGGCACTCAAACCGTTTTGCATTGCCATTGTAAAGAAAATTGAAGTGATATGTTCTCGTAACGGAAGACCAAAAGAAACATTTGATACTCCTAGAATTGTAAGACCGTTTTTCTTTTCTTTAACATATTTTACAGCATTTAAAGTTGCAACTGCTGCTTGATCGTTTGCACTAACGGTCATTGCAAGGGGATCAATAATTATGTCTGAATTGTCAATCCCGTAAGTTTTTGCAGTTGCATAAATTTTATCAATGATGGCAATGCGGCCTTCAGTGGATTCTGGTATACCGTTTTCATCGAGAGCAAGAGCTACAACCATGCCGCCGTATTTTTTTACAAGTGGAAAAATTTCTTTCATAACTTCTGTCTTCCCATTTACGGAATTGATTAATGGCTTCCCGTTATAAATGCGAAGGGCTTTTTCCATTGTAATAGGATCTGAAGTGTCAATTTGCAAAGGTAAATCTGTTACTGCCTGTAATTCTTTGATTACAAGTTCCATCATTTGACATTCATCAATTTCTGGAAGACCTACATTTACATCGAGAACTTCTGCCCCTTTTTCTTCTTGAGAAATTCCTTCGTTAAGAATGTAGGAAATATCTTTATCTTTAAGTGCTTGTTTTAATTTCTTTTTACCAGTTGGATTAATTCGTTCTCCAATTAGTACAGGTGATTTACCAAATTCAACTAGTTTTGTTCCTGAAGCAATAGTTGATTTTTTTTGAACATTACGATGGTTGTATTTTATATTATTTTCTGAAATTTTTGAAACAAGTTTTTTAATATAAGATGGAGTTGTTCCACAACAGCCTCCTAAAATTGCAGCTCCATCTTTTGCAAAATCACAAAGAATTTTTGTGAAGTCATCTTCGGTAACATCATAGATTGTTTTTCCATTTTGGCTTTTTGGAAGTCCTGCATTTGGTTTTACTAAAATAGGAAGAGATGTAGATTGAATTAATTTAGAAACAATTGGTTTCATTTGAGAAGGTCCTAGGCTACAGTTAAGTCCGATTGCAGATACTCCAAGACTTTCTAAAATTGAGCAGCAAATTTCTGGGGAACTTCCAGTAAGAGTTTTTTGACCTTCGTCATAAACAAGGGATGCAAAAATTGGAATATCAAGGTTTTTTTCTTCCATTGATTCTTTTGCTGCAATGATTGCGGCTTTTATTTCGTAAATGTCATTTATTGTTTCGATTGTAATAACATCTGGTTTGTGATTAAGGGCAATATCAAAAGTTTCTTTAAAAAGTAAAACGGCTTTTTCAAATTCAAGATCTCCAAGTGGTTTTAAGAGTTTTCCACATGACCCAATGTCAAAGGCAATAAATCGAGGAATGTTTGTATTTTGTTCTTTGTCTTTTTCTAAAATCATAGAAAGTGCTTTTTTTGTATTCTCAAAAGCGCTATCGATGATTTGTTTTAGAGAGTATGTTCCATCTTTGCCAGTAAATTTTGTGCTGAATGCACCAAAAGTGTTCGTATTTACAATATTTGAACCTGCAAGAAAATAACTGTAATTTAATTCAATGATTTCGTTTGGTCTTTCAATGTTCCAATTTTCTGGAAGTTCACCTGGTTGTAGCCCTTTTGATTGAAGGACAGAACCTGTTCCACCGTCATAAAATAAAATACTTTTTCCAAGGTAATCACGAATATTTTTCATTTTAGTTATTCTCCTTTTTTATTCCTATGAAGGCAGTTACTGATTTTTCTGGTGACATTATTAAAGAATCATTTAAAGTCAAAGCAAGATTTTTTGAACATTGCAATAGTTCAAAAAAGATTTTTTGTACATTTAAATTTATATCGCCATATCCCGGACTGAATCGTGGGTTTAAAATATTATTTTCACTTTTCTCTTGTAAGAGTAAGTGATTTTGTAATAAATCGCAATATTCTTCAATAAACATTGCAGCAGCGGCTTGTAAAATTATAGCTTTTGCAGGATTTACTTTTGAGTTACGCTGAATAATTTTATCAACTTCTGGGCCGAGAGTCGCTGCGAATAAATAAATTGAATGACATTCTTTTAAGTTTAAATAAAGTGAATGGCTTTTAATTTTTTTTTCAGCAAAGCAAATATCTGAAATTTGTTTATCAGAATCTAATAGATTTATTTTTAGGGGGAATCTGATGTAGGCGCTTCTACAATTCATTTTAGAAGAAATTTCTTTTATGGCATCATTTATCATGGAGTCCATATCGTTTAAGTAATTGGAAGAGGGGTTATAATCTTTTTCAGTTGGATTTGAAAATAAATTAGGAATTGAAATACCTGCATATCGATAAACTTCTGTAATACGAGGCTCTATTTGTTCAGATTTTAATCTATGTAAAAAAACAATTCCATTATTCATTTGGATAAATAAAACTATTTTACGATAGAAGAAAGATTTTCTAAAATCTTTTGAGCAACTTCAGGCTTATTCATTGAATAAACATGAACATGGTTAATTCCATTTGCAAATAAGTCAATAATTTGATCGGTTGCATAAGCAATTCCTGCTTGAAGCATTGCATCTTTGTCATTTCCAAAACGGTCAACTATAGAAAGAAATCTTTGAGGCATAATACTTCCAGAAAGTTTTCTAGCTCGGTCAACTTGGTTGCCATTTGTAATAGGCATAATACCTGGAACTATAGGGCAAAAAATTCCTTTTTCGCGGGCTTTGTAAAGAAATTTATAAAGAATATTGTTGTCAAAAAACATTTGAGTTGTTAGATACTGACAACCGGCATCGATTTTCTTTTTTAAATTGTCAATATCTTCATTTGAATTTGCTGAATCTGGATGACCTTCAGGATAGCAAGCACCACCAATGCAAAAGCCTCCAAAATCACTAATTTCTTTTGCTAAATCACTTGCATGGTGGTAATCTAATTTGTCTAAAGAAAATCCTTCTGGAATATCTCCACGGAGAGCTAAGATATTTTCAATTCCAGCATCTTTTAATTTTGTAAGTTGAGATTGAACTAATTCATGATTTGAAGAAATACAAGTTAAGTGTGCAGTTGCTGTTACATCTTTGTCTTCTTGGATATGTTTTGCGATTGAGACAGTGTGAGAACTAGTTCCTCCGCCTGCACCGTAAGTTACACTCATGTAGGATGGATTTAAATCAGCAATTTTTTCAACAGCTTGTTCAACAGAAGCGTAAGCAGAATCTGTTTTAGGTGGAAAAACTTCAAACGATAGTGTTGGCGTTGAAGAATTAAGAATGTCAATTATTTTCATAGAAACCATCCGCAATTTTTTATATGAATAAATAATAGTGAATTTCTTAATTTCTTGCAATAAAAGTAGGATTACACTATAGTTAAATTATGAAATTAAATAAAGTGTTTGGATTTATTTTATTTATCATAACATTTATAAATTTAAATATCTTTCCTTTTGAAAATCAATCAAAAAAACGAATTGTATCTCTTGGGCCTACGGCTACAGAAATTCTTTTTGCTATTGGTGCTGAAAATCAAATTGTTGCTAGAACTGATATTTGTGATTATCCACCGGAAGTGAAAAAAATAAAATCTGTGGGCGGATTTGATGGAAAATCAATTAGTCTTGAGGCAATTATTTCTTTTGAGCCAGATTTTGTTTATTTGTTTTCTGGGATGCATAATCACTTGATACAACCACTAAAAAATTTTGGAATAGATGTTTATGTTTCTAATGCTGTTTCAATTGAGCAAATTAAAAAAGAAATTTTAGAAGTTGGAAAAATAATAGGAAATTATGAACAAGCAAAAAAGGTTGTTTTACATATGGAAGAAAAATTAAATAAAATAGAAAAAAAAGTTTTAGAAAATAGGAAAAAGTTTAATATTATTCCAAAAGTGTATTGGGAAGTTTGGAATTCACCATTAATGTCTATTGGAAATAAATCTTTTATAAATGATTTAATAGAAAAAGCTGGTGCTGTAAATATCTTTTCCTTAGAAAATTCGGCTTATCCAATAGTAACAGAAGAGTCAATTATTATGGCAAAGCCTGATTTTGTTTTTTATACTAGCGAGGAACAATTAGATAGAATTCAAAAAGGAGACTCTGGTATTCATTCAAATTGGCCAGAACCTTCTTGTGGTTATTTCAATGTTGGAGGGCGAGATATTTTTTCACGCTCCTCTCCGCGTTGTGTTTTAGCATTGGAAGAACTTGTAGATTTAATTTGGCAGCAAGTTGAAAAATAAAAAATACGGTAAATTAGAAGATAAAAAAACAGCAAGTGTTGCAATCAATCTAAGGAAATAAAATGAAAAAAAAGGTGTTTAAAATCGTAAAAAATATCTCGCCCGTGGTAATTCTAATATTTTTTGCAATATTTGCGACTTGCATAGGAACAAAATTTATTTGGATAGGTTCAGTCTTTGAGCAAAAATGTTCTTCGATTGATATATCGATTTTGACAAAAATTCGTCTTCCGCGAATTATAATTTCAATTTTTTGTGGTGCTTTGTTAGGTGGGACTGGTGCTGTTTTTCAGGGGTTCTTTCGTAATCCATTGGCAGATGCAGGAATTATGGGGGTTTCTTCGGGAGCAACTTTTGGTGCTGTTATGACAAGTGTTTTTGGTGGAGTTTTTTCTTTTTCGTTAAATTTATTTGTATCACCGATTACAATGTTTGCTTTTTTGGGTGCAATTTTTTCTGGGGTATTAGTTTTTGCTTTTTCAAAAATTTTTCGTGAGTCGTCGAGTGTGTCTTTGCTTTTGGCTGGAACTGCTGTAGGAACTTTTTTTTCTGCAGTTTCTTCAATTATAATTTTATCAAATCAAAATCAAATGCATACTTTTTATGCTTGGACTATGGGAAGTTTTAATGGTAAAGGCTGGAATGATTTTTATATTTTTTTAATTCCGTCGATTGTGGCTTTTATTCTTCTTGAATTATGTTCAAAACATTTAGATGTTTTGGTTTGTGGAGAACAATCTGCAATGGCTTTGGGAATGAATTACAATTTTGTAAAAAATTATGTTTTGTTTTCTGGTTCTTTGGCAGCGGCTTGTGCGGTTTGTGCTGGTGGAATAATTTCGTTTGTGGGATTAATTGCTCCGCATGTTGTTAGAAAAATTTACGGACCTTTGCATAAAGTATTGATTTTTCAAAGTATGATTTTTGGCGGAATTCTTCTGCTAGTTGCTGATACTATTTCAAGGACAGTTATAGCACCTTCTGAAATTCCTGTTGGAATAATTACGTCTTTGGTGGGAGTCCCTTTTTTTATTTTTGCACTTGTAAGAATGAATGGTGATGTAAAAAAATAGGGAGTTAAAAATGATTGAAGTAAAAAATCTTTGTGCGTACTACGGAAAGAATTGTGTTTTTAAAAATGTTTCATTCAAAATAGAGGATGGTTCCTTTGTCGCTTTATGTGGAAAAAATGGTGCAGGAAAAAGTACACTTTTATCTTTGATTGATGGAATTGTTCCAGAAGGGTTATCAATTGATGGAGAAATTTTTATCGATGGAAAAAATATTTTTTCTTTAAAGAGGAAAGAAATTGCAAAAAGGATATCCTTTCTTGTACAAAATGAAAAACCTGTTTGGAATATGACTGTGAAGCAATTTGTTCAAACCGGACTTTATTCTTTTGAATCGATGTCAAAAATGCAAATTGATTCACTTGTAAATAAAGCTCTTGAAAAATTTGGTCTTTCTTCTTTTTCAGATAAACTCATTTTTAATATTTCTGGGGGAGAGTTTCAAAAATGCCGTCTTGCTAGAAGTTTTGTTCAGTCTAGTGATGTTTTACTTTTTGATGAACCGTCTGAGAATTTGGATTTGCCTTTTCAATCTCAATTGATGACGATTTTGAAAAATTTTTCAAAAGAAGATTCTAAGAAAATAGTAATTTTTTCAATTCATGATTTAAATGTCGCTTCAACTTTTTGCGAGGATTTTATTTTATTTTCAAAAAAAGATGTGGTTGTAAATTCTCGAGAGAAAATTTTTACTAAAGCGGTGTTAGAAAAAGCCTATGACTCAAAGGTGAAGATTTTTGTTCATCCTGTGTTAGATGTATTGCAAGTTTTATTTTTATAGTAACTTTTAATTGTTCATTTTGTTTATGATGCATAGGATAGAGAAAAATCATATTATGAGGTTTGAAATGAAAAAGCGAAGTTTTATTTTTGTGTTGGGATTGATTTTTTTAAGTTTTATTTTTTCTTCTTGTGTAATCATTGGTGATTGGAATAAATCTTATATTTGGATTAAAAATAATTCACAATATCCGTATGATAAGATTGAATCTGTTCATATAAAATATGGCGACGAAGAATACTCTGTTGTTGAAAATCATGTTGATATTGAGGAAGGTGAAGAAAGAATGTTTGTTGTCGATAGTGGCAATAGAGTTAAAATAGGAATTGCAACTGTCGGCGGTGAGGACTTTTATTCAGAATATGAAGATTTAGTTGCAGGGGAATCATATTTTTTAGAGCTTGATGAAGATGGTACTCATTTTGGATTTTGTGATTAATTTTTTATAGCGAGAATTCAGTTTATATTTTATAATTATAGTATGAGTACACATATTAACGCACCAGATGGTGCTATTGCTCCAAGAGTTTTACTTCCAGGTGATCCTTTAAGAGCAAAGTTTATTGCAGAAAATTTTTTAGAAAATGCTGTTTGTTATAATGAAGTTCGTGGAATGTATGGTTTTACGGGCTCTTATAATGGAGTTAAAGTTTCAGTTCAAGGTTCGGGAATGGGACAGCCATCGTTATCGATTTATGTTAACGAGTTGTTTCGATTTTACGATGTTCAAAAAATTATTCGTGTAGGGACAATTGGTTCTGTTCAAGAAGATGTAAAAGTTAGAGATACTTTGATTGCAAATGCAGCATTTACAGATTCATATTTAATGAATCAGAGATTTGGTGGTTTGCATTACGCTCCAAATTCTGACTTTGGGTTATTGTATACTGCTTATAATAAGGCAAAAGACCTCGGAATTGATGTAAAAGTGGGGCCAGTTGTTTCTAGTGATCGATTTTATGATGATAATGAAAATTGGAAGCTTTGGAAAAAATATGGTGCACTAGGAATTGAAATGGAGTCTGCTGAATTATTTACTTTAGCGGCTGAGCATAAGAGAAAAGCTTTATCGATTTTTACTGTGAGTGACAATATTTTGACTGGAGAAGCAACTTCGGCAGAAGAAAGGCAAACGTCATTTAAAGATATGATGAAACTCGCGTTAGAAACAATTGTTGCCGAATAGAATTACGATTGTTGTAGGAAAGGAAGTTTACGCGCCGCCGTTGCAAAGCTTCTACCTACATCAAGTTTATTATATAAACTTGAACGGCGCGCAAGAATTGAACTCATTACTGGAAAGGAAGTTTACGCGCCGCTGTTGCAAAGCTTCTACCTACATCAAGTTTATTATATAAACTTGAACGGCGCGGAAGAATTGAACTCATTACTGGAAAGGTAATTTACGCGCCGCAATTGACAAATCAACAGACACCTTGTAAACTAACAAATGGTAGTTTGTAAGGTGTTTTTATGTCTAGACCTATTATCAATCAAGCAAAAATAATAGAAGCCGCTTTATTTTGTGCCTTTGACAAAGGGATGGGAGAAACATCTTTAAATGATATTTCAAATTATCTTTCCATAAAAAAAGCAAGTTTATATAATCATTTTTCTAGCAAAGAAGAGATGTTAAAAGCGATTTATACTTATTGTTCAGACTTTTTAGGTAAGGTAAATTTAATATCTGATGAAGATTTGTCAAAAACTGCTAAATTGGCACAGGTGGAAAAACTTTTTAAAACTTGTTCAACTAATTATATAAAAAAACACGAAGTGGATCCTCTTTTTCAGATTTATACTTTTATTAATTCTGAAAAATATTTTACAAAAGATGTTCTTGAGATTTTTCAAAGTCATTCTTCTAAAATCGAAAATCAAATTTATTTATTTTTTAAGCTTGTAAATAAAAATCCTAAGATTGAGACTTCTTATATTAAAAAGGAAGCTAAATTTTATTCTTTAGGGCTGTTAAGTATTTTAGATAATTATTTGGCTGTTCGTAAAGAAACTATTCGCCAAAATCCAGAAAGTGGGGTTGGAGCTCTTTTTGCTCTTCCTAGTGATGATAAATTACTTCAAGAAGTTTCAAAATTTGCAGAAAATGCTATTCAAAAGTTTACAAAATAGTTTGAAAAATTGTAGAAAAAAGTATTAAAAAATTCAATTTTGGTATTGTTAAAACTCGTATTATGGAGTAATCTCTCCTATTATAGCATATTTGAATTTATGCTAGTAAATAAGACATGACGACATAAAGAAACACTTGCAGTTTGCAAGCGGTTCGGCTATTTGTTTAACCCACTTGTAATGGAGAAAGTAGATGGTTCAGAAAGACACTGAAATCACCAATCAGTATTACATTACCAGACAGGATTCCACAGAGTCCAATGCCCGTAGTTACCCTAGAAAATTTCCTTTTGCTCTTGCAAAAGCCAAAGGGTCATGGATTGAGGATGTCGAAGGGAACAAATATCTGGATTTTTTGTGCGGAGCAGGGACTCTTGCACTTGGCCATAATGACTCAGATGTAAATCAAGCCATGATGGATATGCTTACCGGTAGTTTACCGTTACATACGTTGGATCTTTATACTCCTGTAAAAGATAAATTTGTTCATACGTTGTTGAATATTTTACCAGGAGAGTTAAAGAATAATGCAAAAATTCAGTTCTGTAGTCCATGTGGAACAGATGCTGTAGATGCTGCTCTTAAGCTTTGTAAGACTGCTACAGGGCGAAGCTCAATTATTGCATTCAACGGTGCTTTTCATGGAATGGGACACGGTGCGCTTGCATTAACAGGTAATCTTAACGCAAAAACAAAAGTTAATGATTTAATGCCTAATGTTCACTTTATGCCTTATCCATATTCATATCGCTGTCCTTTTGGATTAGGTGGGGATGCTGGAACTGATGCTGCATGTGCATATTTTGAACGCATGTTAAAAGATCCAGAATGTGGTATTACAAAACCTGCTGCTGTAATTCTTGAGCCTATCCAAGGTGAAGGTGGTGTAATTCCAGCTCCAGTTAAATTTTTACAAACAGTTCGTAGAGTAACTAAAGAATTAGATATTCCTATGGTTGTTGATGAAATTCAGTGTGGAGTTGGCCGTTCGGGCAAATTCTTTGCATTTGAATATGCTGACATTGTACCAGATGTAATTCTTTGTTCAAAAGCAATTGGTGGTTCTCAACCAATGTCAGTTGTAATATATAATAAAAAACTTGATGTATGGGGACCTGGTGCTCATACTGGTACTTTCCGTGGAAATCAGCTTGCAATGGCTGCAGGAACTGTAGTAATGAATAAAGTAAATACTCCAGATTTCCTTGCAGAAGTTGTAGAAAAAGGTGAAATTTTTGCAAAACGAATTGAAGAATTAAAAGCAAAAGTTTCAATTATTGGTGATATTCGTGGAAAAGGTTTAATGCGTGGCATTGAATTTATTGATCCAAAATCAGAAGCAGATCACCTTGGTACTAAAAAAGCAAGTGGTGATATTGCTGCGATGGTTCAAAAGCGTTGTTTCGAAAATAAACTCGTAATGGAAAAAGGTGGTCGAAATGGTGCTGTAATGAGATGTCTTTGTGCATTGAACATTACAAAGGAAGATCTTAACAAAGCTCTTGATATTATTGAAAAAGTAGTTATTGAGGTTGACCTTGAACAAAAATAAAATTTTTATCACAAGTGATAAAAGTTCATTGGATGCTTTTTCTGAGATTATTCAGAAGACATCCAATGCAATTTGTCAGACTTTTGTAAATGATAAAGCGTATACTGGTCCTGAACCTTTTGAATTGAAAAAGGTTTGTAAAGCTGATTTTTTTCCAAAAACAGGACTCGGGTTTGATGGCGCTTTAGAAAAAGCCAAAGAAATAGTTCTTCCAAATTTTGTTCGAACTAGTTCTACAGATTATATGGCTCATCTACACAGTGCAACTTTGTTAGAAACAATTGCTGCTGAATTAATTATTTCAACTTTTAATCAATCAATGGATAGCTGGGATCAGTCTCCTGTTGCGACTGAAATTGAAGTTGAAACTGTAAAGCAATTGTGTAAAATGTATGGATTTGGGCAAAATTCAGATGGCGTTTTTACAAGTGGTGGTTCACAATCTAATACAACCGGTATTTTTTTAGCAAGGGATTGGTTTTGTAAAGCAAAATTCAATTATGATGTAAAAAAATATGGACTTCCAGAAAATTATCGTAAGTACCGTTTATATACTTCAGAAATTAGCCATTTTTCAATGGAAAAAAGTGCTCATATGCTCGGGCTTGGATATGATGCAGTTGTAAAAGTTCCTGTTGATAATAAAATGAAAATGGATATAAATGCGCTTAAATCTTTGATTCAAAAAGATAAAGACGAAGGAAATATTCCATTTTGTGTAGTAGCAACTGTAGGTACAACTGATTATGGTAGTATTGACCCAATAGATGAAATTGCATCTATTTGTAGTACAGAAGGGATTTGGTTCCATTGTGATGCAGCTTATGGTAGTGGTGCAATTATGTCTAAAAAGTATTCGCCACGAATTGCAGGACTTGAAAAAGCTGATTCAATTACTGTTGATTTTCATAAGATGTTTATGATGCCAATTAGTTGTAGCTGTGTATTAATTAAAGATGCTTCTAATTTTGAACCTCTTGAACTTCATGCTGATTATTTGAATCGTGAAGAAGATGAAGAAGATGGTTATACAAACCTTGTTGGAAAATCAATGCAAACTACTCGTAGATTTGATGCTCTTAAAGTTTGGTTATCTTTTATGGTTCGTGGTCAGGATGGTTGGGCTGAATTAATTGATACTTGTATTGAAAATGCAAAATATTTGTATGATTCACTAGGTAATCGTAGTGAGTTTGCAAGAACAAATGAACCTGAACTTAGTTCTGTTGTTTTCCGTTTGTATGATAGTAAGTTGTCAGATGAACAAAATGATGAAGTGAATAAAAAAGTTCGACGAGCATTGATTCATCAGAAGGGAGTTGTAATTGGGCAAACTGTTTTTAATGGGCGAGTTCATTTAAAATTTACATTGTTAAATCCGTTGACAACTCATTCAAAATTAGATGAGCTTTTGGACTTGATTCAATCGTTAAAATAATTTGTTTATGGATGGATAAGGTGCCGAGTAAAAAAACTCGGCATTTTTATTTTCAATATATACTAAATTAAAAAAAAATATTATAATATTCTCTATGGCTAAAACTTTTGTCTTTGTAAATCAGAAAGGCGGTGTAGGAAAAACTACATCTGCAATTAACATTGGTGCATATTTGGCACTTGCAGGAAAACGTGTGTTACTCGTAGATTTTGACTCACAGGGAAATATGTCTAGTGGGGTTGGTGTTTCAAAGGATAAGCCAACTGTTTACGAGTTGTTGAGTGGAGAATCAGAACCTGAAAAAACAATAAAACATACAATGATAAAAAGTCTTGATGCAATTAGTGCTTCAATTGATTTGTCAGGAGCTGCTATTGAGCTTGTTGATCAGGAAAAACGTGAATACTTTTTGAGAGATGCATTAGAACCATTACAATCGAAATATGATTATATTTTAATTGACTGTCCTCCTTCACTTGGGATTTTAACATTAAATGGACTTGCTGCTGCTGATGCTGTTTTAGTTCCAATGCAGTGTGAATATTTTGCTCTTGAAGGAATTACTCTTTTGCTTCAAACAGTTCAAAAAGTGCAAAAAAGTATTAATCCTAATTTAGTGATAGGTGGAATATTTTTTACAATGTATGATTCAAGAACTCGTCTTGCTCAAGATGTTGTTCTTCAGGTAAAATCTTATTTTAAGGATGTTGTTTTTAATACAATAATTCCTCGAAATGTTCGTTTATCAGAAGCGCCTTCTCATGGACTTCCAATTTGTAAATACGACCCAGAATGTGCAGGTGCAAAAAGTTATGAAAAACTTGCAAATGAGGTGATTAGCCGTGGCTAGTGTAAAGAAAAAAGGTCTTGGGAAGGGTCTTGGGGCATTGATGTCAGATTCTCCTGTAGATGAAGTAAAAGAAGTTGTTGTTAAATCAGAAAAAAAAGTTAGTTCTGTAAAAAGTTCTGCTATATCGTATCCAGCAGGAATTTCTGTTGATTCTAATGGAACTTTATGGGTTGATCCAAAAAAGTTAAAACCAAATCCTTATCAGCCACGAAAAACTTTTTCTGAAGAAGAATTGAATGAACTTGCTGATTCTATTCGAGAACATGGTGTTCTTCAACCAATCACAATTGAAGATGCTGAAGATGGAATGTTCTTTATTATCGCTGGTGAACGTCGTACTCGTGCATCATTAATTGCTGGTATTGAAAAAGTTCCTGTTCAACTAAAAAAATATTCAAGTGAAAAGAAGCTAGAAATTGCTCTTATCGAAAATATTCAGCGTGCAGACTTAAATGCGATTGAAGAAGCAAAAGCATATTATAAACTGATGGAATTAAGTGCATTAACACAAGAAGAAGTTGCAAAGCGTGTTGGAAAACAGCGTTCATCGGTTGCAAACGCTTTGCGCCTTTTAAAGCTTCCTGAAGATATGCAAGAATCTTTGGTAAATGGTCAAATTTCTGCGGGGCATGCACGTGCAATTTTATCTGTAGAAAATCCTTCGAATCAAAGAACTCTCTTTGGAAAGATTGTAGGAGAAACTTTATCTGTTCGTCGTGCAGAAGAAATTGCAAAGAATCTTAATGATGGTCGTGTAGTAAATAAAAGTAAGACAACTGCTTCTTCTGAAGATAAACGAGATCCTGATGTAGTTGCTTTAGAGCAAAAATTCATCAGTACACTTGGTACTAAAGTTTCTATGAAAGGAAATTTAAATCGAGGAGCTCTCGTTATTGAATATTTCAGTAGAGCCGATTTAGACCGTATTTATGAAATCCTTGTAAAGAATTAATTTCTTTCTTATTCCTTTTTTTTGTATGTCCTCATTTTTAGTGGTGAAATTCTATAATTATGCCGATAATCTAACGATAAATTTATAAATTTCTGTAAAAAATTATTGTAGATTTTAGAGAAATTGGATATATTGGATATAATAATGATTATTCATAATA
>JAZUSR010000204.1:0-3174 GCA_045606765.1 Treponema sp. | reverse complement strand
GAATTCCAATTATTGAACTTATTTCTGAGTTTGATGGGGCAATTTTGAATTTTCCAGTTTGTAAAAGATTGTTTTTATTGACAAAGTTTTTTTGCTGATAGTTTAATTTGGTAGAAATTTTTAAAAAAATGGGCGAATCTTTTTCTTTGATTTTTTCTAATTCTTTTTTGTATTTATCAATAAAAAGATAAGCACGATTTCTGTTTTCTTCAATTTTTTTTCGGCATAAAGATTTAGTAATTAAATTTGCTTTTAGTCGACAAATTGAATCTGAGATTATATCAGCTGAAATTTCACAAACTGAACTTACTTTATTAATTTGTTCATCATTTATATACCAGGCAGATTTTAGAGCAATAATTAAAAGGCCTTGTTTTAATTTTCTGTTTTGGGATTCTAAAGTTGAAAGTTTATATTTGTGTCTTGTAAATAATTTTTTGTAAACAAGGGTTGGAATTTTTTCTTCATCTGATTTTGGAATATAAGCTTCTGAAATTTCTGCAACTTGAGATTCTTTGCTAGTAGAAGAAAAATTTTCGAAATTATTTAATTCATTTGAATAATTATTTGTAGCTTCGTTGATAATAAGTAATTCTTTTCGGTGAGTATCTGCCTTTTTGTTTAGATACGAAAGTTTAAAAGTTTGAATTGTAAAGAAAACATAAGCTCCAAAAGAAGTAATATTGGGATTATAATTTTTAAGTAAATTAGTTGTTTTGTGTTGAAGAAAGTCAAGTAAAAATTCACTTCTAGAATCTTTGTCCAAATCTAATAGATTAAATCGGCCTGGGTTCGTATAAAGCGTTATGTAGATTTGAACACAAGCTTCTTGTTCGCTTAATTTGTTCTCCTTAACTAAGTTTGGAATTTCGTCCAAAATAATATTTTTCATAAATCATTCTCCTTCCTCCCTTTGATACCAAACAACTTATGAAAAATATATGCAAGAATTGTGCCAAGTTTTATTTTTTTTGAAAAGCTTTTGAAAATTCTTGGACAATTTTAGGAATTAATGTTTCTATTTTTCCGTCACAAGACATCCCCGCAGCATTTTTATGTCCGCCACCACCAAATTTTGCAGCTATTTCACTTACATCAATATCATCGTGACTTCTAAAACCTATTGTACAAGAATATTCAGTTTCTTGCCGAATGAAAACGCAAGCTTGTACATTCTCGCAAGAAAGAAGAGCTTGGTATAATAAATCAGAGTCACGACCTTCTTGACCATATTGCTTTGTTTCTTCAAGAGTTTCGTATGCAATGATAAGTTTTCCGTTGCAAAACCGTTCAGCATGATTAAGAGTTGTTCCAAGTAATTTTCGTGAATAAAAAGAGTGTCCACCTGTAATGAAGTTATGCATTTCGTTTGGATTTGCTCCAGATGCTACAAGTCGAGAAGTTAATTCAAAAACATTTGCAGAATCTTCACGGAGAAATTTAAAAAAGCCAGTATCTGTACATAACCCAAAAAATAAAGTGGTAGCAACTTCTTTTGACATTTTTCCAACAATTGCTTCATAGAGCATTTGAACAATACAACTTGTTGCAGGACTTGTTGGATCAATGATGGAAAGTGAATTTCCAAATGCAGTTGAGGTTTTATGATGGTCAATTATAAAAGTATCAAGTCCTGTAAGGGTTCCGATTTCTCCAAGTCGTGGTAATTCTCCACAGTCGACGATAATTAAACCTGTTTCCTTTATATCTAAAGATGAAAGAAAAGGAATTTCGGTAGAAAAATATGATTCATATTTTTTAATTTCGCTTCTCTTGAAAGGACCGTTATTTACAAGAGTATAGGGGAGTCCTAGTTCTTTTAAGATGAAAGAAACTCCAATAGATGAAGAAATACAATCACCATCAGGGTTTTTATGACCGCAAATGATAAAAGACTTATGATTATTTAAAAATGATTTGAATAAATTAATTTGTTCGTCTGTAAGTATTTTCATGGTAGTTAAAAAAATAATCCAAATTATCAAAAGATAAAATGGATTATTTGAGTGTAATCTTAGAATTATATTTTAAAATTATCTTAGTTCAAGTTCAATTGAATCTGGTTCTGTAGAATCAACTTTTGATTCAGCAGCAACTCCCCAAACGCGATTTGTTTTTTCTGTTGGTACAGTAAGCATCACTTTTAAGAAAGAGTTGTCCTTTTTTACAATTGTGATATATGGATTAATTTTGTTAGGGCATTTTCTGATTGTAAGTTTGCGAGGAGTGTCTTTTTGCCATTTTGCCCATTTTTTTGGAATTGTAACAGTACCAATTTTTGCTCCATACTTTCCGTAGAGAACAACATATGAAGACCTTGAGTCAAGGATTTTATAAATTGGCGCATTGTAATATGTAATGTTTGCAGTTGTGTGACCACCTTCATATTCTTGTGCAGATGCAGAAAGTGTTAATACAAAACAAAAAATAGAAAGTATGATTCCTTTTTTTAAGTTCATAAAACCTCCGTTTTTTTTACTATGAAAAAACATTTAATAAAGTTGTATTCTAGAATTATCGCTGAATTGTAAACAAAAAAATAATCTAAATACTTCTATATTATAATTCCTTTATATCATCCTGTAAAGTAATTTTTGTTATTTTTTAATATGAAAATAATTGCAAGGGGTTTTTGTCAAAGGATTTTTTACAGATTGAAATTGAAATGAATGATTTTTTTTAGTTTTTCCATAATAAAAGAATTATTTTGAAGTTTTATTTGGAAAAATCGTATGAAAAATATTGAAATATTATTGAAATGTAGCTTGAAATAAATATGAAATTTTTTTGAAATATGTATTTCATTTTTATTTTAAAAATATTTCAAATTTATTTTACATTTTTTTTTTCGATTTTTGCAGAATTAATAAAAAACTTTCATATGAAATAAATAAAACAAAGCAAAGCAAAGCAAAGCAAGGCAAACAATGTAAAGCAAAACAAGGCAAGGCAAAATAAAGTGGCTTTTAATCTATGCTACTTTTTTATTTATTTTTGAGAGGATTTAATATGAAGTGTTATGATGAATTAACTATAACCGATGACTTTTTTTTCTGCAAAATTATGTCAGAACCAACACTATGCAAACAAATGATTGAAGTCCTTCTTAACATTGAAGTTGACCATATCGAAAATATAAATAATCAACATTCTATTGCACCAAGTTATGATAGC
>JAZUSR010000203.1:0-39444 GCA_045606765.1 Treponema sp. | reverse complement strand
TTGGGTAAGATAATTTGAGATGAAAGATATTTATGATTTTGCAATAATTGGAGCTGGTGCATCTGGGCTTTTTGCTTTACAAGGATTAAAAGATAAAAAGGTAATCATAATTGAAGGTAATGATAAATTAGGTTTAAAGTTACTTGCAACTGGTGGTGGAAAATGTAATTTTACAAATCATTTTTTGTCTGCCGAAAATTTTATTTCTTCAAATCCTCACTTTGTAAAATCTTTCCTTGCAAAATTTGGAACTTACGATTTTCTTACTATTATTGAAAAATATAATATAGAATATGAAGAGCGAGATAATGGAAAACTATTTACGCTAGATGGTGCGAAATCTATTTTAGATTTATTACTGAAAGAAGGATTTGGAGAAAATCATTTTTTTAAAACTAATTGCACTGTTCAAAATGTTTGTAAAATTTCTGATGAACAAAATTTAGAAAGAGAATCGTTATTTAAAATAAATTCTTCTAGAGGAGATTTTTTTGCAAAGAAAGTTGTTGTTGCAAGTGGAGGTCTTTCTTATCCTCAAATGGGTGCGACAAATATTGCTTCAAAAATTGCTAAGAGTTTTGGAATAAAAGTAATGCCAATGATTCCCGCTCTTGCAGGGATTCGTTATCCTAATGAGTATAAATTACTTTTTCAAAGTTTGAGCGGAATTGCAATTACTGCAAAAGCTTGTGTTGGAAAAAAGCAATTTACAGATCAACTTCTTTTTACCCACCGGGGATTTAGTGGACCTTTAGCATTAAATCTGTCTTTGTTTGTAAACGGACCTACAGAAATTCAATTTAATTTTTTACCAACGATTGATGTTATAAATTTAATTCAATCAGAGAAAAATAGTAAAAAATCTTTAGTAACAATTTTTTCAGAATTTTTGCCAAAATCTTTTGTAAAATCTTTATTAGGCAAAGAATATGATTTATCGCAAATAAAAAAATCTGAAATTGAAGAGATTGGAAATATTTTTAACAATTTTAAAATTGTTGTAGATAAGCTTGATGGTTTTGATAAAGCAGAAGTTACTCGTGGTGGAATTTGTGTTGATGAAATTTTTCCAAAGACTATGGAGTGTAGAAAAGTTCCAGGGCTTTTTTTTCTAGGTGAAGCACTTGATGTAACTGGAATGCTTGGTGGTTATAATCTTCATTGGGCTTGGGCTAGCGCTAAGATGTTTATTGATGGATTGTAAAAAATTACTTTATCTTTTAGAACTTTTTCAAATTTTATAAATAAGAAAAAGCTTGCTAAAATAAATATGAATGAATTAAAAAAAAAGCCCTTGTTGAATTGAATCAATTTTTTTCAAAACAAAACAACAAGGGCTTTAAAATTTTATAAATCAATTAAGAAATTGATTATCGTTCCATTCCGTCCATTGTGATAATTGCACCGTTTTCGTCAAACTTTAATTCACGGAATTTAACATTACGTTTTTGGTTGATTCCGTTTGACAATTCACAGTCATGATAGAACAAGTACCATTTTCCATTGTATTCAAGGATAGAGTGGTGTGTTGTCCAACCTAGTACAGGTGTTAAAATTTTTCCACCGAATGTATAAGGTCCATAAACATTTTTTGATGTTGCCCAATTTAAGAAGTGTGTGTCACCTGTTGAGTATGTAAAGTAATATGTATCACCTTTTTTGAAAAGCCAAGGATCTTCAAAGTATCGTCTATCGTGATCACCACCTGTTAATGGTTTTCCATTTTCATCAACGATTACTAAGTCTTTTGGTTCTTCTGCAATTTCTTTCATATTGTCTTTCATTAAAGCAATTTTTGGACAAACTGCAGGTGTATCACCTTCTGGCTCATTGTTTTTTTCGTCATAAATGTTGTTACGGTATTTATCTAATTGACCACCCCAAATTCCGCCAAATGTAAGATAATATTTTCCATCTGTATCAGGGAACATACATGGGTCAATTGAGTAAGAACCTTCGATGTAATTTGGTTCTGCTTTGAATGGTCCAGCTGGATTGTCGCCGATGGCAATTCCAATTCTAAAGAATCCATTTTTATCGCGTGCAGGGAATACAAAATAATATTTTCCATCTTTTTCTACACAGTCTGGTGCCCAAACCTGTTTAGATGCCCATGGAATGTCTTTAAGGTCAAGAACTTTTCCACAGTCGCGAGGCATTGTATTTTCATTATCCATTTCGTAAACATGATAGTCTGTCATGTCGTACTGGTCACCGTTATCATTGTTTTCTACATCGATGTCACGGTCATGAGATGGGTAAATATAAATTTTACCGTTGAATACATGAGCAGAAGGGTCTGCTGTGTACAAATCAGTTACTAAAGGTTTTTTTTCAATATCTGACATAAAAACTCCAGTTTGCGTTTTTGCAAAATAGTTTAGAATAGGTGGAATAAATTCCACTTTGAATTATAGCAAAGAAATTTTAACTTGTAAATGTGCACGAGCACGATTTTTTGAATAAGTTTTTTATTATTTTCGCCCAAGAAGATTTTTAGATATTTTTTAATTTGTTGGAGAGTTTTTTCCTTAAAGGAATTACTTTACTCTAAAACTTTGTTCATTTTGTTCAATTTGTAAATCTATTTTGTCGATGGAATCAATTTCGATGAATGTTCCTTTTTCTAAAAGATTTATCATTTGGGAAATTTGAGATTTTGTTCCTTGAGCTTCCATTAAAACAGAGCCGTCGTAATCATTGTAAACCCAACCTGTAATTCCAAGTTTTTGGGCAATTTGATTTGCAGTGTATCTAAAACCAACTCCTTGTACACGGCCTTTAAATCTAAGTTGTTGTCTTATTTTATTCATTTTAAAAAACACGATTAATCTTTTGCCCAACCCATTGAATATTTAACTGCTTTGTGCCAACCTTTTAATCTTTGTTCACGAATTTCTTCAGAAATTGAATTTTTATAAACTTTTTCAATTTGCCAATTCTCTTTGATTTCGTTTTGGTCTTTCCAATAGCCGACAGCAAGACCTGCAAGGTAGGCTGCTCCCATAGCTGTGGTTTCAATGCAGGTTGGTTTGTATAAATCTTTATTTAAATAGTCTGATTGAATTTGCATTAAAAAGTCTGAACGGCTTGCTCCTCCATCAACTTTTAATGAAACGATTTCTTGTCCTAAGTCTTTTTCCATTTGTGATGCGAGGTCACAAGTTGAATATGCGATAGATTCTAAGGTTGCTCGAATAAAATGATATTTATTTACTCCACGAGTAAGACCTACAACAGTTCCTCTTGCATATTGATCCCAATAAGGTGCTGCAAGTCCTGTAAAAGCAGGGATGACATAACATCCATTTGTATCTTCAACTCTTGAAGCCATATAATCGGCTTCTTCTGCTGAATCAATAATGTGCATTTCATCGCGAAGCCATTTTATTGAAGCTCCTGCTACATAAACAGAACCTTCTAGAGCATAATTTACTTTTTCATCAAGTCCCCAAGCAATTGTAGTTAGAAGTCCATTGTTTGAAAAAACAGGTTCATTGCCAGTGTTCATTAACATAAAACAGCCTGTTCCGTATGTATTTTTTGCATCGCCTTTTTCAAAACAAGTTTGGCCAAAAAGTGCACTTTGTTGGTCTCCGGCTGCTCCAGAAATCTTAATTGGGCTACCAAAAAATTCTGGATTTGTTTCTCCGTAGATACAACTTGAGGGCATTGGTTTTGGTAGCATAATTTTTGGAATGTTCAATTCTTTGAGAATGTCATCATCCCATTCAAGAGTGTTAATGTTGAACATCATTGTTCGTGATGCATTTGAATAGTCTGTTATATGAACTTTACCTTTTGTTAATTTCCAGATGAGCCAAGTTTCTACAGTTCCAAAAAGAAGTTCACCTTTTTGAGCTCGTTCTCTTGCATTTGGAACATTGTCTAAAATCCATTTTAATTTTGTTGCGGAAAAATATGCATCGATTATAAGACCTGTTTTTTTTCTAAAAGATTCTTCAAGCCCTTTTGCTTTTAGACTATCACAATATTCAGATGTTCGTCGGCACTGCCAAACGATTGCGTTATAAATTGGTTCTCCTGTTTGTTTGTCCCAAACGATTGTTGTTTCTCGTTGGTCTGTAATACCTATGGCTGCAATGTCACTTCCACTAGCTCCAATTTTTTGCATCGCTTCTGCGGCAACTCCAAATTGTGTTGCCCAAATTTCATTTGCATCATGTTCAACCCATCCAGCTTTTGGATAGATTTGTCGGAATTCTTGTTGTGCGATTGAACAGATTTCTCCTTTTTTATTGAACAGAATACAACGATTTGAAGTAGTTCCTGCGTCAAAGGCCATAATGTATTTCATATAAAGTCCTTTCTTCAAAAGTTTATTATTTATAGATATTTTTCGATTGGAAATTATTCATAAGCATGACGAATCTTTTCAATTTCATCGTGTTGTTGTTCCATGATTTCCATAATTGCGTCAACTGTTTTTTGCTTTGGATCTGGATCGTCAGTAGGAAGTTTTGCAAGAATGTCATCACGGAATTTTTTACATTCAATAACAGGACTTGCTGTTAAAATAATTTCGTCTTTGCAAACTAAGTCACGAATCATATTTTCAGTATCTTCAGGGTTGAATCGTAAGCAGCTTCCATTATTCGATACTAAAATCATTACATCAAATAGTCTTAAGTAACTATCAATTTCACGAAGTCCTTTTTTTGTTTCTGGGTGTCCTGGTCTGTAACGAGTTCCAGCTGGGAATACGAGAATTACTTCGCCTCGTTTTTTACATGCATCCATTGCTCGCATTGCCGCAAAGTTGATTTTTTTAGCTTTTGTTTCTTCAGCTTTTTTTTCTTCTTCTGAAAGTTTTGAATTTTCTACACTGTTTAAACTACGACTTGGATAAATTACAACTCGTGTAAATCCTTCTGTCCATGCTCGAACAAGTGGATTTGCTTCGTTAAGTTTCATTCCGGCAATTGCAACAATTCGAGATGATAAATCTTTTGCCCAATCTGAGCCTTCTACCTCTAGCATATAAAGGATTTCTGGAAGGTCGAGGTTTGTAAAATGTTCCATCAAAATAAGTCCTCGTTTGCCTTCCTTTACTGCATCATAAAATGCTTTAAAATTTTCTTTCCCTTCAAGGCGAGAGCCTTCTGCAAGGTTTTCTTCAATCATTTTAAATAGAATTTCACGAGGAACAGGATTTGCTGTTTGGTAAACATTTGTTTCGTCAATTACTGCAGGGGCTGTTGAATTTGATAAAAGTTTTTCTGCATAGTGTTTGTATTTTATTCTTAATTCTTGTGGATTAATATTTTCTGACATTTTAAACCTCTTGTAAGATTATGTTCTATATATTTTAATTTGAGAATTGAAATTTTGCAATATGCAGCGCGTAAACTTCCATTCCAGTAATGAGTTCAATTCTTGCGCGCTGTTCAAGTTTGCAATACAAACTTGATGTAGGTAGAGGGTTTGTAACAGCAGCGCGTAAACTTCCATTCCAGTAATGAGTTCAATTCTTGCGCGCTGTGGCACGTGTGAATTTCAAAAGAAAAATTGTAGTCAAATGTACCACGTGCGACGCTAATTGAAAATTCGCTACATCTGATTAGAGAAGCACAATGCACAACGCGGGCTTCGGGGCAGCTGAAATTGTGGACTTTGAAACAACTTTAGAAATTAATTATTTTTAAACTAATTGAATATTTTTAAAATTCTTTGTATTATTCAGTAGAAAAATTATAATTTATAAGGAAAATTTTATGAAAATTACTGGCTCACAAATTGTTATTGAATGTTTGGTTGAACAAGGTGTAAAAACTGTTTTTGGTTATCCAGGAGGAGCTATCCTTAATATTTATGATGAACTTTATAAAAATTCAGATAGAATTACTCATATTTTAACAGCCCATGAGCAGGCTGCTTGTCATGCTGCAGATGGGTATGCTCGTTCAACAGGAAAAGTTGGTGTTTGTATGGCAACAAGTGGTCCTGGAGCAACTAATCTTGTAACTGGAATTGCAACAGCTTATATGGATTCAATTCCAATTGTAGCAATTACTTGTAATGTTCCAAAAGTGCTTTTAGGAAAAGATTCATTCCAAGAAATTGATATTGCTGGCGTTACAATGCCGATTACAAAACATAATTTTATGGTTATGGATGTAAAAGATTTGGCTAGTACAATTCGTGAAGCTTTTGTAATTGCAAAAAGTGGGCGCCCAGGTCCTGTTTTAATTGATATTCCAAAAGATGTAACTGCAGCATTGTATGATTTTGAACCACTTTCAAACCCAGATGAAGCAGTTAGTGAAATTTCTCTTGATCGAGCAAATTTAAAACGATCGATTTCAATTTCTAAACCATCTTCTCAAGAGATTCAAAACGCAGCTCAAATGATAAACGAAGCATCACGACCAATAATTTATGCAGGTGGTGGAGTAAAAATCTCAGGTGCAGAACCAGAGCTTTTAGAACTCGCAGAAAAAGCTGATATTCCTGTTTCTGAAAGTTTGATGGGTAGAGATGTATTCCCTGCAAAGCATCCACTATGTACATGGATGGTTGGAATGCACGGAACAAATGCAAGTAACTTGGGAATTACAAACAGTGATTTAGTAATTGCAATTGGTGCTCGTTTTAGCGACCGTGTTCTTGGAGATCCAAAACATTTTGCTGCAAATAGTAAAGTTTTGCATATTGATATTGACCCTGCAGAAATTAATAAAAATATTTCGACAGATGCTTGTTTGGTAGGTGATGTAAAACAAGTTCTTAAAGAATTATTGCCTTTGGTAAATTCTACAAAACATCCAGAATGGATTTCAAAAATTGAAGAATGGAAAAAAGATATTCCTGAATGTTATAATAAAGAACCAGTTGATTCAATTAATCCAAAATTTATTTGTGAAACAATTAATAAGATTGCAGGCGATGATACTTTTATTACAACAGAAGTTGGTCAGCATCAAATGTGGACAGCTCAATTTTATCCATTCAATAAACCAAAAACATTTAATACATCTGGTGGACTTGGAACAATGGGCTACGGAACTGGTGCTGCAATGGGAATCCAGTTTGCAAACCCAAAATCAAGAGTAGTGCATATTGCAGGCGATGGAAGTTTTAGAATGAATTGTAATGAACTTGCTACAATTCAGCATTATAATTTGCCAATTGTAATCGTAGTTGTAAATAATGGTTCTCTCGGAAATGTTCGAATGTGGCAAAAACTTTTTTACGAAAATAGATTTAGTCAAACAACTTTGGATTTTGGTCCAGATTGGGTAAAACTTGCTGTCGCTTATGGAATTGATGGATTTAAAGCTAATAATGCAAAAGAATTTGAAGAAGTTTTTGAAAAAGCCTTTAAGTTAAATAAACCTTGTATTATCGATGCAAAAGTTGATATGGACGAAATGGTTCTTCCTATGGTTCCAGGTGGAAAGCCAATTGACCAACCAATTATGTCATGGCAAAATTAGTTTTTTCTATTATCTATTTTTTATAGATAAAAAATAGATAATAATTTGTAAAAAAAAGCAGGCCTTGAAAAAGTGTAAAGCAAATAAACTGCACTTTTTTTTGACCTGCTTTTTTTGTGAATAAGTTTTAGATTTTATTATTTATATATAAATCTTTTTTTTGTCTCTTCAAATATCGGAAAGCCAAATTCATCACAAATTGTTCTTCCGTCTTTGTCTCGTTTTAATAGAGAATAACTTGAAGGTTTTCCTGTATCATCAAAATATATCATACCGACATCATTGGAAGTATCTCCTTTTTGTAAATCTGGAGTACAGAGCCAGTTTCCATCTTTGTTATATACGAATATATATGTCTGTCTATTGTAATGACCGAGTGTAGTAGATGTACCTTTTATAGAATAGAATGTAATTTCGTTCACATAAACATGGCCGGAGAGTTCATCGCTTTTATACCCTAGAATTCTTTTTTTAGAACCGTCGCTATAAAAAGTATCAATCCAGTTCCGATTGTTTAATGCACGGATACTACCATCTTTATTAAATTTGACAGAAATATTTTTTTCGCTGCTATATCCATCGGCTTGATAAGTATAAGTTGTTTGTTTTACTGTTACTTGGTTACTACATTCACAGTTTTTAACTATTCCATTTTCATATAATTCTATATTAGTTTTTGCAGGAATAACAAGTTTTATTCCCCCTTGAGTTGTCATGCATAGTTCATCTGATGTAAAAGAAGCAATACTTCCGTCTTCATAAAAACTAATGTTACTATCAGAACTGATAAATACTTCTTGATCATTTACTTTTGCAAGATCATTTGGAGATGATTCTAGATAACATGATTTTATTGAACCATCTTTATAAAATTCAATACAATTGTGAACAGATGAATCCCAATCATTATGACATTCATTATGACGTAAACCAGAGCTTAAACTAATATTAAATGTACCTGATTTATTTTTAAATGTTACAGAGTAGATAGTATTTCCTTCTTCGTTTTTATATGGTGTAGCATATATACTTTTTGGTAAAAATTTATCTTTTGCTCCACTGTCATAAAAACAAATTTGTTTTTCTTCATAATACAAATTTTTAACACCGTATTTGATACCACTGACTGTAATGCAAGTACTTTTTTCTATATAAAAGCTTTCAATACTTCCTGATTCATAAAAATTTAACGTACATCCACCACGAAGATTAAAAGTTCCGATTTCTGTAGTTAACGGTTCGTTATTGTCATTTTTATAATGGTCATCATCTAAAGTAACTTGTTTTAATGCGCCACTTTTATAAAAGTAAATTGTGGAGCCAACTTTTGCCTTTACTTTTCCAATAGGGGTTGTAATTTCTGCAGGCTGTTCACCACCAATTACAACTTCTATAATTGATTCTCCGTCTAATTTAGCATCAGCTGCTCTGATATTATCTCCTGTTGGAATTTTTAATGCAAATACATTAAAACTCATTGTTAAAAAAACAATAAATAAAGTCATTAGTTTTTTTGTCATATAATATCTCCATAAAATATGTGTTGTAAATAATTATTTAAAATTATAAATTAATAAATTTCTTTTAGCAATGAAAAATTAATAAAAAGGCTTTATTATTGTATACAATTTTTTTTAGTTGTCCAAAGTAAATTTTCATTGTAATATATAATGAGTAAAAACATATGAAAACGCAAAAACGAAAAATTAGAATTGGTGTTCTTATTAATGCAATTTACTCAGATTATAGTGCAAGCATTATTGAAGGTATTTCAAAATTTTGCCAAGAAAATGATTGTACACAAGTTGTTTTTTCGGTTTTACGAGGAAATAATGTTTCTCATTATGATTTTCATTATGATTCTATAAAAAAACTAATTTCTCCTAACAATTTAGATGTGTTAGTAATTGCTTCTGCGGCATTAGCAAATAATCGTTCGATTGAAGAATTAAAAAAGGATATTGAAGATTTGCCTCCGATGAAAGTTGTATCACTTGGACTTGAGTTAGAGGGAGTTCCATCTGTTGTTGTAGATAGTAAAGATGCTTTGGAAAAAGTAATTTATCATATAATTGATGAACACAAGCGAGATAAATTTTTGTTACTTCGAGGGGATTCAAAAAGTAAAGAAGTAATCGAACGAGAGCAGTGTTTTAAAAATGCATTAGCATCTCGAAATATACCTTTTGATGAAAAAGATTCAATTCAGGCTAATTTTATCTTAGATAAAGCATATATAGCGTTAGATTCATATCTTAAAAGAAATCCTGATAATAAATTTAATGCTATTATAAGTTTAAATGACGAAATGGCTTTGGGTTGCATAGCTTGCTTAGAAGATAAAAATATTCATGTTCCAGAAGATGTAAGTGTTGTGGGTTTTGACAATGTTTTAGATTCTATGGCTTACGATATTAATTTGACAACTGTTGACCAAAAAATTGAACAGCAAGCATATGAAGCTGCTAGAATTGCTTTTAATTTATGTCATGGAAAAGAACCTGAATCTTTAATAACTACAATTTATGCAGAGCCTGTTTTTAGAAAAACATGTGGATGTAAAGAAATTCATAATAGCATGACTGTTCAGAATTTTTTACAAACTAAAGAATTATTAAGAAATAAAATTCATCATAAAAGTTCTGTTCAACTTTATATGCTGCATTATTTTTTGATTGAATCACAAGAACCTGTTCCTCTTGAAAAATTATATAATAGATTAGTATATTGTTTTTCTCTTTTTGATATATTAGGTGCGATGTTGGTGTTGTATGACAAGCCACTTTATAATACTTACGATACTAATTTTTTAATTCCAGATACAGCAGTTTTAGAAATGATGTATACAAATGATACAGGAGTTTCGTTGCCATCTGTTCGGTTTAATCCATTAGAAAAATTTTTACCTTATGATGTTTCAGAAATGTTAAGCGGAACAGAAATTGTTTTTCCTGTTTATTCTGAAAGTTATCAATACGGTTATTTTGTAATGCAAATTGGCCAATACGAAAAGATTTTTTATCAAGCAATATATGAATTAATAACAAAGGAAATTGTTTCATCGATTAAACTTTCTCAAGCAGAAAAAGAACGAACAAAATTACAAGAGATGAATATTTCGCTTGAAGAATATTCTGATAGATTGAATATTTTAAGTCGTACTGATGATATGACAAAATTATTAAATCGTCGTGGCTTTTATGAAGCAAGTCAGCAGTTAATACACGCATATGTCGTAAATCAAAAGAAAGGACTTGTAATTTATTGTGACATGGATGGATTAAAATCTATAAACGATACATTTGGTCATGAAGCCGGTGATAAAGCCATTATTGCAGAAGCAAAAATTTTAAAAGATGTTTTTAGAACAACTGATGTAATTGGTCGAATGGGTGGTGACGAATTTGCAATTGTTGCTCCAAATTTGTCTGTTGATGATTTGGAAAACATCAGAAATAGATTAAATGATTCGTGCAAAAGTTTTAACGATGAAAGTGGAGAGGCTTTTGTCTTATCGATAAGTTTGGGATATGCTGAATTTTCAGAATCAAAAAATAAAATAGAAACTCTTTTAAATGAAGCTGATAAAGTTCTTTACGAAGAAAAACGCAGAAAGAAAAATAAATAGATAAAGTTTTTATATTACATCAATTTAAATTCATTGTATCATTCTGTTCTTTTTACTATAATAAATCTTATGAAACATGGAACTTTAACTAAAGATAATCATGCAGCTCTTTGGCACGGTCGATTTAAAGAAGGACCTGATGCTGCGGCTGTTGAATTTGAAACTTCAATTTATGTTGATGAGCGAATGGCAGAAGATGACATTCGTGGAAGTATTGCTCATGCAAAAATGCTTGGTAATACAGGAATTATTTCTCAAGCAGATAGTTCAAAAATTGTTAAAGGGTTGGAATCAATTGCCAAAGATTTAAAATCGGGCAAACTTTCGATTGATTATAGTGCAGAGGATATTCATTCATTTATCGAAGCTACTTTAACAGATAGAATTGGCGAACCTGGAAAAAAAGTTCATACAGGCCGAAGTCGTAATGATCAAATTGCATTGGACGAAAGACTTTACTTAAAACGAGTTATTCCTGAACTTCAAGGGAAGCTTTTAAAATTAATTGATGTCCTTTGTGATATTGCTTCGAAAAATCTTGATACATTGATTCCAGGGTTCACTCATATGCAGCATGCTCAACCTGTAACTTTGGCACATCATTTGTGTGCATGGGCTTGGAGTTTAGTTCGAGATAATGAAAGATTAACTGATGCTTTAAAAAGAATTGATTTAAGTCCATTGGGTTCCGGGGCTCTTGCAGGAAGTGGTCTTCCGCTTGATAGAGAAGCAGTTGCAAAGGAACTTGGATTTAGTGGTGTTACTCCAAATAGTTTAGACAGTGTTTCTGATAGAGATTATTGTATTGAATTTACTTCGTGCTTTAGTTTGATTCAAATGCATTTATCTCGTTTTTCAGAAGAAATTGTTCTTTGGGCAACAACTGAATTTAATTTTATTGAACTAAGTGAAAAATGGTCTACAGGTAGTTCGATTATGCCACAGAAAAAAAATCCTGATTTTGCTGAATTGATTCGTGGTAGAACAGGAAAAGTGTATGGTCAATTGACGAACTTACTTACAATGATGAAAGGTTTACCTCTTTCTTACGATAGAGATATGCAAGAAGATAAAGAACCTTTGTTCAACGCTTTTGATACAGTTTCTTCTTGTTTGAATGTTTTTACATACATGATTGAAAGTGCAAAATGGAATAAATCTGTAATGGAACAAGGTTGTGAAGGTGGATATCTTAATGCAACTGATGTGGCTGATTATCTTGTTCGTAAAGGACTTCCTTTTAGAACTGCCCATGGAGTGAGCGCAAAGGCCGTTCGTATTGCAATTGAAAATAATTGTAAACTTGAAGATTTGTGTGTTGAAGAATTTAAAATGTGTTCTGAATTAATCGATGAAGATATTTATGATTACATTACTCCACGAGCATGTGTAGAAGTTCGTTCAACAACAGGTGGCCCTAGTTCTAAAAAAGTTAAGCAACAGATTATGATGCTTAAAAAAATTGTGAATAGCTGTACTAAAAAAAGTGCAGGTAAAAAATAAATTTTATGGAGAAAAAAATGAAGAAAATTTTTACAGTTTTAACAACATTGATTTTGGCGTCTGGTTTATTTTTCGGATGTGACAAAAAAAACAAAGAAGATAATTCATTAGAAGAATTAAAAGCTCGTGGAGAATTTATTCTCGGTCTTGATGACGCATTCCCACCACTTGGGTTCCGCGATGATGATAATAACATTGTTGGATATGATATTGATCTTGCAAAAGAAGTTGCAAAACGACTTGGTGTAAAATTTGTTGCACAACCAATTAACTGGGATTCAAAAGAACAAGAATTGAGTACTGGAAAAATCGACTGTATTTGGAATGGTTTAACAATTACTCCTGAAAGAAAAGAAAAATTAAGTTTTACAAAACCATATTTGAATAATGCTCAAGTTTTGGTTGTAAAAAATGATTCTGGAATTAATACGCTTGCTGATTTAAAAGGAAAAGTTGTAGGTCTCCAAGGTGGAAGTTCTGCTCAAGATGCTGTTAGTGCAAATCCTGAATTTGAATCATCGTTAAAACAAGTTGTTCCATTTGAACAGAACTTATTGGCATTAACAGATTTGTCTGTTGGCGGACTTGATGCTGTTGTAATGGATGTTGTTGCTGCAGAATACAGTATCAAAGCATCTAATTATCCTTTACACACATTATCAGAATCTTTAGCATCTGAAGAGTATGGAATTGCATTTAGAAAAGGTGATGTAAAACTTACAAATGAAGTTCAGCGTATTCTTGAAGAAATGGCAAAAGATGGAACTGTTGCTGCAATTAGCGAAAAATGGTTTGGAACTGATATTTCTGTAATTGGAAAATAATTGTCAATAATTGATTGGAGTGCCAGATGAACTCATTAGAAAAATTTACAAAAATGCTTTTGGCAATGGCTCAAGGAACTGTTGTTTCTATTGAGGTATTTTTTCTAACTTTGCTTTTTGCAATTCCTCTTGCAATGATTATTTGCATGGGGCGAATGTCAAAAGTTTTTGTGTTGAACAAAAGTATTAAATTTTTATTATTGATTGTTCGTGGTACTCCATTGATGCTTCAATTGATTTGTGTATATTTTATTCCTAGCATGTTCTTAGGGCTTAATCTTGATAGATTTGTTGCTGCTATAATTGCGCTGTCTGTAAATTATGCGTGTTATTTTGCAGAGATTTATAGAGGTGGCTTTGAATCTATTCCTGTTGGTCAGTACGAAGCTTGTAAGGTTTTAGGGTATTCCTCAAGTCAAAGATTTTTTCATATAATTTGTCCGCAAGTAATTAAAAGAATTGTTCCTCCGATGGGGAATGAAGTAATGACGCTTGTAAAAGATACGGCACTTGTTCAAGTTATAGGAGTTGTTGAATTGTTGCAAATTTCAAAAACAACTTCAAGTAGACTTTTTTCAACGATGCCACTTTTTATTGCAGGTGTTTTTTATCTTTTGATGAATGCGCTTGTTGTAATTGTTTTTAGTAAAATTGAAAAGAAATTATCGTATTATAAATAATTCATTTTAATTAAATGGAGAATGTTATGGCTGTAACTAAAGTTTTGTCTGTTGGTGGTTCTATTGTTGTTCCAGAAAAACCAGATACTGATTTTTTAACTAAGTTTGTTTTAATGACAAGTGAATGGTTAAAAGAGGATAAGAGTCGTAGGTTGATTCTTGTTGTTGGAGGTGGTGGACCTGCTAGAATTTATCAGAATGCTTACAAAGATATTCTTAATAGCGTTTCAATAAATGGAACAAATGATAACTCTGAAGCAGATTGGATTGGAATTATGGCAACTAGATTGAATGCTCAGCTGTTAAAAGCATCTTTTGGTTCGTTGTGTCCAAATCCAGTTGTATATAATCCAACAGAAGAAATTAAATTTGATGGACAAGTCTTAGTTGCGGCTGGATGGAAACCAGGTTTTTCTACAGATAATGATGCTGTTTTACTTGCTGAAAATTTTGACGCAGATACTGTTGTAAATCTTTCAAATATTGAAAAGGTATATACAGATGACCCTCGTAAAAATCCAGATGCTACTCCAATTGATAATATTACTTGGAGTGATTTTAGAAAAATGGTTGGCGATGAATGGGTTCCTGGTAAAAATACTCCTTTTGATCCTATTGCATCTAAGAAAGCTCAACAGATGAATTTAACTGTAATTTGTGCTTCAGGAAAAAATATTGATAATATCAAAAATATTCTTAATGAGAAAGAATATGTTGGTACTACTATTAAAGGGTAAATTTTTTACTATAAAATAATTATATATATAGTATTAATGTACTACAAAAAAAGCCTGATTTTTACTTTGCAATTTTGCATTGAAAAAATCAGGCTTGATTTTTAAATTTTTTTTCTATATTTTAGGAGGATTTATTATTTAGCTACTTCGATAAAATAGTCGTAGCTAACAGTATATTTTCCGTTTGAGAAATCCCAGTTTTTACCTTTGTTCTTTGGTAAATTCCACTGAACTTCAACTCCGTCATAACCATACAAGTTTTGTGTAGTCATGTTGATTAAGAAACATTTTCTGCCGTCTTTTGTAACAACTGTTCCATTGTTTTCACCTGGTTTTCCTTGTGAAAAATATGCACCCGATGGATCACCATTTTCAAAGTCTACAGAGAATACAACTTTTCCTTTTGCATCTTTTAATGTAATGTTGTCAACATAAATTACAAGTGGAGTAGATCCTTTTTCTGTATTTGATTTAACGCGAAGCATTGAATAGTTTTTACGATCGCCATTCATTCCATCGTAAGTAACGGCATCTTTGTCAATTTTTAGTTCGTATGTGTTCCATTCATTTGGAGTGAATTTAAGATTAAGTTCATCTGTTCCTTTGAGGTAGATACACTGATAGCTTGGTGTGTAAAATCCAGCTTGAACTAATTTTGGCATTTGCCCACCTTTTGATTGAGCAAATAATCCTGTAGAACATATAGCAGTAAGTACGATTCCCACAACAAGTGATTTGATTTTTTTCATTTTTTTTTCTCCTATGTTATATTCCGTTTTAACGGTGAATCAAGGAAAGTGTGTGTTACTTTTTTTTGAAAGAGCAACGCAATTTCAAATTTTGTGCACTTTCCTTAGATTTTATTTTTATGCAAATTGCTTGCAAAAAATACTATGTAAAGTGTGTTAAATTTTATTCAACATATGTCCACATTTTGTGTTCTTTTGGATCTGGTGTAATTCCTTTTCGTTTGAAAAGTTCACTAACAGTTACAAATTCATATCCTTGTTTTTTAAGTTTTGGAATGATGATATCTAATGCTTCAGGTGTTGGATGTGGATAAGGTTGAACATCATGTAAAAGAATGATAGCTCCATCTTTTGCTCCGTTTAAAACATATTTTGCTCTATCCTTTGCATTTGTTCCACAACCTGCCCAGTCCATTGCTGTAACTCCACAGATACATGGCAATCCAACATTGTCAAATAGCTCATCACTTGTGGCTAAGTTTGGTGCTCTAAAGAATTTTGGTTCTTGTCCTGAGTATTTTTTAATTGCTGCAGTTGTGTCATTTACTGATTTTTTAATTTGCGCTGGTGTCATATTGTTCATACTATCCCAAGCCCATGAGTGATTGTTAATTTCGCAACCCATGCTAACAATTCTATCTAAAACTGGTTTTGTAGAATCGTTTACCAATTGTCCAATTACAAAGAAAGATGCAACTACATCATGTTTTTCAAGTTTATCTAAAATGATATTTGTCATTTCAGTGTTTGGTCCATCATCAAATGTTAAAGCAATTAATTTTTTTTCTCCAGTTGATGAAGTTTTTTCTGCACTTGTTGATTTACAAGATAATGTTAAAAACAATGATGCAATCATAGTGATAATAAAAATTTTTTTCATTTTTTCTCCCAATTTTTATTTTTTGCAATGCAAAGAATTTCTCTCCAATTTTTCTAGTATTATTTTACGATTGGATTTTTAATAAAAAAATCAGTAAAAATTCGTAAATTATCTTAGGTAAATTTACCTAGAATTTTATAATGGCTAGTTGTATTTAAAATGAATAAGATTTAAAAAAATGGAAAACAGTTGTATAATAAAATTATATGTCGTTTAGAGTTGCATTGGTTTTAAAATATTTGGATGAAGACTATCAAACTTCTATTTTTTATGGGGTTGCAAAAGAAGCAAAAAAATTAGGAATTGAATTGTTTTGTATTCAATCAGATTTTTTTGATGTTTCTTCATCACAGCAATTAATTTTGCTTTCTGAATTTTCATATTTAAAACTTGATGGTATTTTGTTTTTGTCTTCGATTTTATTGAGTGCAGATGCAGATGAAGTAATAAATAATTTGAAAAAAGTTTTTAAGAATATTCCTATTGTTTCAATTGGAACAGAATTAAAAGATATTTGTTCTGTCGTTTGTGAAACAGAAAATGCAATTTTCCAAATGATGAATCATTTGATTAACATTCATCAGTATAAAAAAATTTTATATCTTGGTGGGCCTGTAGATAATCAGGATAATAAAAAAAGGGAATCGGCAATAAAATCTAGAATTGAAAGCGAGCAGAAAAATGATAAAGACTTTTCAATTGTAATTCGAAATGCAGTTTTATTTAGTGAGACTCATGGACTTCAATTAATTGAACAATATGTTAAAGAAAATCCAATTCGTAATGTTGACGTTTTGATTGCTGGTAGTGATGATATGGCAATTGGTGTTGGAAAATTTTTAAGGTCAAGTTCAAATGAAAGTTGGAAAAATTGTCCGATTGTCGGTTTTGATGATATTCCTCTTGCATCTACAAAAAAACATTCGTTGACGACGATTAAGCAAGCTACTTTTGAAATGGGACAATGTGCACTTTTAGCAATTTATAAGCTGCTTACAAATCAAACAGTTCCTCTTGTTCAGCAAGTTGAAAGTTTTTTTGTTGAAAGAAATTCGTGTGGATGCAATAATTTTTTTAATGAGCAATTAAATTATGATGAAGATTTGTTTTTGTTTCGTGAACAATGTTTAAGAGATGTTAGTTATTTTGGTCAAGAAATTATGAAAATATTTACTTATGACCAGCTTGTTCAACCGTTAAAAGATTTTTTATTAAATGTTGGTACAAATAATTTTTCATTAGTAATTTATGATGTTCCATCGATAAGTATTTCTAAGTTTGGAAAATTTCACTTGAGTATTTCTAATAATGAAGTAAGTGAAGTGAATGAAAATGTAACTTCAATGGAACAAATTTTTAAATCAATTGAAAATAATTTTACTGATAAAAGTATTCCTCGTTGTTTTTTTCATCTTAAATGTAATGAAAAACTTTTGGGTTTTATTTCTTATTCGGTAACTCATGATTCTCATGTTTATATGAGTTTGGCTGGAATGTTTTTAGCTAATGCGATTAATCGATTATATGAATTAGAAAAAGAAAGAAATTATGCAAAAGAGTTAGAAACTGAAGTAAAAAAGCGCACGATGGAATTACAAGAAGAATCAAATCGGCGAAGGAATGTCGAAGCTACAGTTTTAAAAATTAGTGACCTTGAACGAAAAAGATTTAGTTTGGATTTACATGATGATATTTGTCAAAGACTTGCTGCAATGACGATGGTTTGTAAAAAATATGCAGATTCAAATTCTGAAATGAAAATTCTTTTTGAAATGGCACAAGATACATTACAAAGAACAAGACAATATGCACATAATTCATTTCCTGTTGAAGTTGATTATTCAAATATTATTGATGCGTTAAAAAACTTATGCGATAGTATGACTGTTGAAAATGGTCCTGAGATTATTTTTGTAAGTAATGACATTCAGTTTGATTTTAATTTTTCAAAAGAACAAAAAATTAATGTTCTTCGGATTGCTCAAGAAGCTTTGCAGAATGCTTTAAAACATTCAAAGGCAACTAAAATCGAAATTTCTATTAAGCAGAATTTGCATAATGCAATTTTTACAATTCAAGATAATGGGATTGGTTATGATGAAAATTTAATTTTTAATTCATTTGGTAGTGATTCTACTTTTGAAAATAAAGTTATACAGTCTCGTCGTCCACGAGGGCTTGGAATTACATCGATGGAATATCGTGCAAATCAAATTGGTGGAGATGTTAAAATTGATTCTGAGTTGAACAAGGGAACAAAAATAATTGTTACAATTCCTTTTGATGGAAAAAAAGGGATGGAGGAATTATGAGTAAAAATAGAATTGTTATAATTGATGACCATGAAATTTTTATTCAAGGGCTTTCTTTTTTAATTGGAAGAGAAGATGATTTTGAAGTTGTTGGAACGGCGCTAAATTTTTTTGATGCAGAAAAATTGGTTAAAGAACTTCAACCAGATTTGGCAATTATAGATTTGAATCTTGGAGATAAAGATGGTCTTGAATTGATTCAGTTATTTACAGAAAAATATCCTCGTACAAAAATTTTAGTACTATCAATGATGGAAGAACGATATTATGCACAGCGATGTTTAGCATGTGGCGCTCGTGGTTATATTATGAAAGCGATGGCGGCAGATACTGTAATAAGTGCAATAAAAACGGTTCTTGCTGGAAAAATTTGGTTAAGCGATACAGAACAAAGTCGATATATAAATTCACTTTTTCATCAACCTGGGCAAAATCTTGCTGGAAAGGATTTGATAAAAACTCTTACGAATCGGCAGTTGCAAATTTTTAGAATGCTTGGAAGTGGACAGGGAACAATTGAAATTGCAAATGCTCTTTCTTTAAGTTCCAAAACTGTTGAAGCTCATAAGGAACAACTTAAAAAGAAACTGAATTGTAAATCAGCACAAGAGTTGTTACAATTAGCAATTTCGTGGAGTAAGGAATAATTTTATTTAGAATTGTTCGAGCGCTTGGAGAAATCGTTCGAGTTTTTCTGAATATTGCTTGTCGCTAGCCCATGTTCCACTTAGTCCGAATATGTCAGGAGATTTTCCTCTTGGGTTTACATATTTATAGCGAGGGTCAATAAGTTCTTGTTTTAATAAAATGTCACTTGTTGTTGCATATGCATGTAAGTGTTGAACATGAGCTCGAACTCCCAAACGCATGGTGTCAAATTTTAATCCTGGGTTATTTTTATCGATTGCTCCAAGTCCACAAAAATTATTCCATTCTTTTTTTACAAGATTTCCATATCGTAAAAAATTTGTTTCCAAACACATTTGAACAAAGGCCACATCAGAATTTATTCCTTCAATAGCACATTCTTCGATATAGATTTTTGCTATTTTTTTTGCTTTTAAATAGTTTTCTGATGGACATTTAGAAATGAAAAATTTTAGAAGTTGATTTTCATCTTTTGTAGGTTTTGCATAAATCTGTCTTGAAATCGGTTGGTCGGAAAAAATTGGACCATATAATTGGCTCAATAAAGATTCAGGAGAAGTCATACAAGAAGAGAATGAAAAAAGTAAAAAAGATAAAATTGTAAATTTAAAAAAAGTTTTTGAATTATTCATAAAATTTCCCACTTAAAAAAATGGTAATGTACAATTTAAAATATTTCAATAGAAAAAATAAGAAAAACGTTGTTGAGATTATTAATATTGAATAAAGCTAAAATAAATTGCATAATAAAACTATGACAATTGCATTATTTTCAGATAGCTATTTACCAACAAAATCAGGAATTGTTACAGTTGTAATTCAACTTAGAGATCAGTTGATTAAATTAGGACATAAAGTTTTATTAGTTACTGTGGAAACAACTGAGGAGTTTAAAACTGATGACCCATTGATTTTTAGAGTTCCATCAAAGCCACTTGGACTTGGAACTGACCAGTTTCTTTCGCTCCCTAAGAAAAAGGATGTATTGAAATTTATAAAATCTCATAATGTTGATTTGATTCATTGTCATACAGAATTTGGTGTTGCATATACAGGTCTTTATTGTGCAAAAAAATTACACATTCCGTCAATTTGTACTACTCATACTATGTGGACTGATTTTTATAAATATTATTTGCCTTTTGGAAAATTTATTTCACCAAGAATTATATCTTCGATAATTAATAGTTTTTATAAAAAGTTTGATTCTTTGATTGGAGTTTCTTCTAAAGCAAGAAATTTTTTCAAATTACCAAAGAATATTCCAAATGTTCCTTCCGTAATTGTTCCAAATGCAATTGATGAATCTAAATTTAACCAAATCCATCTTACATCAAAAGAAAAAAATGAAATTCGAAAGTCTTATGGAATTTCTCCAAATGATGTGGTTCTTTTGTTTTTAGGCCGAATTGCTGAAGAAAAAAGAGTTTTTGAATTACTTGCTATGTGTAAAAAATTAGTTTCGAAGTGTGATAATTGTAAAGTCATATTTGTCGGAAGCGGTCCTGCATATGATGATATGCTAAAAGAAAGTCAAAAGGAAATTGAATCGAAAAAAATTATTTACACTGGTTTTATTGAATGGGAAAAAGTTCATTCTTTTTATGAAAGTTCAGATATTTTTATTACTGCGTCTCTTTCTGAGATGCATTCAATGACTATTCTTGAAGCTGAATTGTCGTCTTTGCCAATTGTTGTGCGTCGTGATGATAGTTATCTTGATTCTGTTTTTGATGGTGAAAATGGATATGTCTGTGATTCTGAAGATGAAATGGAAGAAAGATTACTTGAATTGATTAATGATTCAAAAAAGCGAAAATCTTTTGCAAAGCGAAGTTTAGAAATTACAAAGGATTTTTCTATTGAAAAGCATATTGAGAGAACTCTCTTTGTTTATGATGAAGTAATAAAAAGTTATCCAAAAAGAATCGATGATATTGATGTAATGCAGCGAATGAAAAAAAAGATAAAATAATTTTTCTGTTTTGATTGAAAATTTCAAAAAGATTATACATATATAGTATGAATTTCTTAGGAAAAATTGATCTTCGCGAAAGAGTTTTGGTCCGTGGAATTACTTATCCAACTGATGAAGAATTGATAATGTTGATAATTGGTTCAGGAACAAAAAAAGATAATGTTGTTCATTTATCTGAAAAAGTCATTAAAACAATAGATGTTTGTAATTCTGAGAATCTTGTAAGCGAATTGATGAAAATTGATGGTATTGGTGAATGTAAAGCTTTGTCTATTGCCGCTGCGGTGGAGTTGGGGCGACGCAGAAATTCTCATTTACGAGCAAGAATTCGTTGTCCTAAAGATATTATTCCATATTTGCAAAATTATGCCATTAAATCTAAAGAGCATTTCGTGACTGTTTGCTTAAGTGGTGCCCATGAAATTATAGGAATAAATGTGACATCTGTAGGAACTGTAAATAAAACTTTGATTCACCCTCGTGAAATTTTCGTAGAAGCAATTAATCAAAAAGCAGCGGCGATTATTATTTGTCATAATCATCCTTCTGGTAATATTATACCAAGTCCTGATGATATTGAGACAACTCAAAAGATTTTAGAATCTTCAAGGATTTTGGGGATTCCATTGTTAGATCATGTGATTATTAATCAATCCTCCTATTTCAGTTTTGTAGAAAATAATATTCTTGAATTTCCGTGTAGTTCATCTCGTAATTCTTGGTAAGGATAGTTTTTTTTGAAATTATTTTGAATTGGTTATTCTTGTGGTGCGAGGTATTCTAATACTGTGTAGTTTTATGATGTTATAGAAATTGGTAAAAATTTGGTAACAAATTTTTACTAGTGTTTTATTAAAAATCTGGAAAAATTAGTAAAAAAAATCATAAAATAAACAAAAAATTGCATAAAAAAAGAATTTTTTCATTATAAAAAGAACTTATACTTATTGAGTACTGTAGAAATGACAGTAAAAAAATCATTATGGAGGATTTAAAATGAAAAAAATCATTTCACTTTTAATTGCTGCTCTTATGGTAACAGGTGCATTTGCAGCACCAAAGAAAAGAGCTGTTAAAGTAGGTGTTGCTATGCCTACTAAAGATTTGCAGCGTTGGAATCAAGATGGTGCAAATATGAAAAAAAGCCTTGAAAAACAGGGATATGTAGTAGACTTGCAGTATGCAAACAATGACATTGCAACACAAGTTTCACAAGTAGAAAACATGATTTCTACAGGAAGCAAAGTACTTGTAATTGCTTCTATCGATGGTTCTGCTCTTAAGAGCGTATTGGCACAAGCAAAAGCTAAAAAAATTCCAGTAATTGCTTATGACCGTCTTATTATGAACTCAGATGCTGTTACATATTATGCAACATTTGATAACTACAAAGTTGGTTCAATTCAGGGTAACTTCCTTGTTGAAAAACTTGGATTAAAATCAAGAACAAAAGCAGATCCTGCTTATATTGAACTTTTCACTGGATCACCAGATGATAACAATGTAAACTTCTTCTTCGGTGGTGCAATGGATGCTCTTAATCCATATATCAAAAGTGGTGCTCTCGTAGTAAAATCAGGACAGACAACAAAAGCTCAGTGTGCTACATTAAACTGGTCAACAGAAGAAGCTCAAAAGAGAATGGAAAACCTTATTTCTTCACAGGGATATGGTCCTAAAAAACAGAAACTCGATGCAGTATTGTCTTCAAATGACTCTGTAGCAAACGGAATTACAAATGCTCTTGTAGCTGCTGGATATACAGCTGGTAACTTCCCTCTTATTACAGGACAGGACTGTGATATTACTTCTACAAAAAACATGATCAAAGGAATTCAGGCAATGTCTGTATTTAAAGATACTCGTACACTTGCTTCAAAAGTTGTAGAAATGGTAGATGCAATTTGTAAAGGAACACAGCCACCTATCAATGACAAAAAAACATATGACAACGGAACAGGAATTATTCCTTCATTCCTTTGTGAACCTGTTTTTGCTACAAAAGACAACTACAAAAAACTTCTTATTGATTCAAAATACTATACTCCAGCTCAGTTGAAATAGTATTTCAAAAGTAATCTTTAAGTAGAAAAAAAACTGTTCGGCTTACGGGTCGAACAGTTTTAGTATGGAAAGGGAGTATATTTAGGAGGATTTCCAAGTGTCGCGAATGTTATTGGAAATGCAGCACATTACTAAAACTTTTGGTCCTGTAAAGGCTCTTAGTGATGTAAACTTACAGGTGCAAGAAGGAGAGATTCACGCACTTGTTGGTGAAAATGGAGCTGGTAAATCAACTTTAATGAATGTCTTAAGTGGTATTTATCAGTATGGCTCATACAGCGGAGACATTTTATATAATGGCGAAGTTTGTAAATTTCAAAAAATTAAAGATAGTGAAAAAAAAGGGATTGTAATTATTCATCAGGAACTTGCCCTTGTTCCTCTTCTTTCAATTGCTGAAAATATGTTCTTAGGTAATGAAAGAGGTTCTAAAGCAAAAATTGACTGGGATGAAACTCATCATAAGGCTAGAGAACTTCTTGACCTTGTCGGACTAAAAGAATCAACTCATACATTGATTAAGGATATTGGTGTTGGAAAACAACAACTGGTTGAAATTGCAAAAGCTCTCGGAAAGAATGTAAAACTATTAATTCTTGATGAACCAACAGCTTCTTTAAATGATAGAGAATCAAAAGCATTGTTGGATCTTTTGCTTGAACTTAAAAAACAGGGAATAACTTCTATTATTATTTCCCATAAACTTAATGAAGTATCTTATGTTGCAGACGCAATTACGGTAATTCGTGATGGTACTGTAATTAAATCATTATATAAAAATAAGGATGCATTTGACGAAAATACTATTATTGCTGCAATGGTAGGTCGTGAATTGTCAGATCGATTCCCAAAACGAACTCCTAAAATTGGTGATGTTTGTTTTGAAGTAAAAAATTGGTGTGTCGATCATCCTATATTCGAAGGAATTAAAGTTTGCGATAATGTGAATTTTAATGTTAGAAAAGGTGAAGTCGTAGGAATTTCAGGACTTATGGGTGCAGGTCGAACAGAACTTGCAATGAGTATTTTTGGTCGTTCTTACGGGGCAAATATTTCTGGACAGATTTTCCTTAATGGTAAAGAAGTTTCATTTCCAAATGTAAAATCAGCAATTAAAAATGGGGTTGCTTATGTTACAGAAGATAGAAAAGGAAATGGTTTAATTCTTACCGAAAGTATTGCTAAAAATACTACATTTGCTAATCTTTCAAAAATTTCTAAGAAAGGAATTTTGGATTTTGGTCTTGAAAACAAGTATGCTGAACAGATGCGTGTTGAAATGCATACAAAATGTGCAAGTGTTTTTGAGGATGTAGGAAATCTTTCTGGTGGAAATCAACAGAAAGTGTTGGTTGGAAAATGGTTATTTGCTGAGCCAGATATTCTTATTCTTGATGAACCAACACGAGGTATTGATGTTGGTGCTAAGTATGAAATCTACTGTATCATTAATCAAATGGTTGCAGAGGGAAAATCTGTAATTATTATTTCTTCAGAAATGCCAGAAGTTCTTGGAATGAGTGACCGTATTTATATCATGAACGAAGGTAAAATGGTTGGAGAAATGAATGGTAAAGATGCTACTCAAGAAAAAATTATGGCATGTATCTTGAAAACTGAACAATAGTTTTTATAAATAATAGAGGAGAATAAAAGAATGGCTGATGCAGTTGTAGAAAAAAAATCACCTAAAACTGTTGTATTAAACTTTTTGAAAAATAATACTATGCTTATTGCTTTAGTTGCTGTTATGATTTTGTTTGAAATCTTAATGGGAATTAAAAGTGGTGAAGGATTTAATTTATTTGGAATGTCTTTATTCAGTCCAAGTAATATTACAAATATTATTAATCAGAATGCATATGTTGTAATTCTTGCAACTGGTATGCTTTTGTGTATTTTAACTGGTGGAAACATTGACCTTTCTGTAGGTTCAATTGTATGTCTTGTTGGTGCTGTTGCAGGTTCAATGATTGTAAACCATGGATGCAATATTTATTTGACAATTGTAGTTTGTTTATTCATTGGTACATTAATTGGTGCTTGGCATGCATTCTGGATTGCTTATATGCATATTCCTCCTTTTATTTGTACATTGTCTGGTATGCTTTTATGGCGTGGTGTTTCATTGATTATCCTTGATGGATTAACAATTTCTCCATTCCCAGAAAATTATTTGCGACTTTTTTCAAGCTATATTGGACAGTCTGAAAAAACTAGTGAAATTATGGGAACAATGTATGACTTACAGGGTAATCCATTTGAAGATGTTGTTTGGTTCTATGCTACAAAAACTCTCTTGATTACAATTATAATTGGTGCAATTTGTTGTGCATTGATGGTACTTTTCCAGTTGTTCTCAAGGATTAATAAACAGAAAAAAGGTTATTATGTTGGTTCTCTTGTTTCGTTTATCGTAAGACAAGTTGTAATTAGTGTTATCATAATGGTTGTTTCTGTATTACTCGGATTAAATAACGGTTTCCCTGTTATTCTTGTTCTTTTGGCAGTTGTAATTGCTTGTTATGCTTATTACACACAGAATACAGTTCCAGGTCGTTATTTGTATGCTATTGGTGGAAATGCAAAGGCCGCAAAATTGTCAGGTGTAAATACTGATAATGTTATGTTCTTTGCTTACACAAATATGGGATTCCTTTCTGCATTAGCTGCATTAGTATGTGTTGCTAGATTTAATTCAGCATCTCCTACTGCAGGTCAGAACTACGAAATGGATGCTATTGGATCATGTTTTATCGGTGGTGCTTCAGCATATGGTGGAACAGGTACTGTAGGGGGCGCTGTAATTGGTGCTATTTTTATGGGTGTACTGAATAACGGTATGTCAATCCTTGGTGTAGATTCGAACTGGCAAAAAGCTGTAAAGGGTCTTGTTTTACTTATGGCAGTAATTTTTGACGTAGTTTCTAAGCAGCGAAAGTCATCAAAGTAAAACTGAAAGTTTTTTCATTTTGCTTTAGGAAAACCTAAGGCCTCCAGGTAAGTTGTTGGCACTAGAGTCGTTGATTCTAGTGCCTCTTTTTTTGAAAAAGAAATTAATTTTTTGAACTTATTGTTTTATGAGTTTTTTAGAAAATAGAATTTATGATTAAATAAAATTATTCAATTCCATTTGCTTTTCTGTATTTTTCAGCACAATATAAAAGACCTTCTACATAGTTGTCATGAACAAGCACTTTAACAGGATAGTCTAGTTTTTCATCAGAATCATGTTCTTTTACATTTTTGAATTCTGTCATAGGTAATGATATTCCAGCAGCATTAATCAAGTCTTTTTGGTTTTCTGAAATTGAATCTTTGTTAGATTTATCGCAAGCATAAAGAACATTTCGAAGAGAGCCGAAAGATTCTAATCCATAGATAAATTCAGGATTATCTAAAGGCAAATCATTAAAGAAATAAATTTTTGTGAAGCCATATTTTTTTGCGAGTTTTTTTGCAAATTTTACAAGGTGACTTGAGAATTCGTTTGTACTTGGTGCAACTCTGTCTGCAAAAACATACAAATCTTTTAAGTCTCCAAAAACATTTTCAAGTTTATTTTCATCTTCTTCAAGAACTAACTGATGAGATGAAAGTTTTTTTAATGTTTTAATAAAGCGAGGTTCATTTTCTTCAACTTTTATTGCAGGTTCAATTGAGTTGAAACATTGTGCAAGAGGATCTGTGATTTCATTTGAAGTTATGTTGTCTTTTGAAATTTCTTTAGAAAGTAAATCAAGTTTAGAAATGATGTCTTGGCTTGAATCTTTTACACTATCGGTATCGTTTAAAATTAAATTTGAAATTTCGTCTATTGAATTATTTTCATCATCGATATTTGAATCAATATTAAGAATGCCTTCATCAGAATCACAAAGAAGAGCAGCCTGTTCATTGTTTGAAAGTTCTACTTCAGATTCGGTATCAATAGTTGAGTCGGTGTCGTCTTCTGATAAGTTGCCGTCTGTTGAAGACGCACCATCTTTTGAGCGGTTGTCTGTTAGTGAGTAGTCATCTTTTGAGCAGTCGTTTTTTGAGTCGGTGTCGTCTGCTGAGTGAATATCATCGATTTGTGAATTATCAATTATTTCGTTTTCTTCTTCATTATATTGACAAATATCAAGTTTGTCCTCGTTAGTATTATTGATTGTTATGTCTTCAGGGATACCGAAGGAAGAATTTTCATTTACAGATTCGCTTGTATTAGATGAAGAAAATAGTTTGTCAAGTTCGTCGATTGTTACCGGTGTAAATCCTTCGTTAAGAGAATCTTTTCGGATACACTGGTCATTTATGATTGCACTAATGTCGATTTCTTCTAATTTGTTTTGCTCTGAGATTATATTGTCAAGAGAAGCTTCTTTTTGAATGTTGATATCAAAATCATTAAGTTCACTTTCTTCGGGAGCGCTGTCTGTAATGTCATTGATGTTTTCGATATTAGTTTGAAGATTTGTATTTTTATTAATGTTAGCTATATCGGTGTCATCGAGGGACGAATCTTCGTTTTGGGGTTCATCGGAATAGCTATTTACATCAAGGTGCGGAATTAAATCCATTATTTTATTTACTAACTGTTCACTTGAATTTTCAAAAATAAAAACTTCTTCTAATTTTTCACAACTGTCAAAAGCATCAATGTGAACATCGCAAGTATTCTCAATTAATTTTATTGAAGTTTGGTTTACAGGACACTTTATTAGTACAACACCATTATCTGTAAACTGATAAAGACAACCTGAGTTTTCATCGATGAAAAAATTTTCATTATTGCCATTGATAGAAATTTGAGTTAATGATTTGAGTCCAAAAAAACTTCTGTCTTCAATAGTTTCGAGGGATTCTGGTAATATAATTTTTTGAAGATTTGTACAACCGGCGAAAGTTCCTTTTTTTATTTGTTTTACTTTGTTGGGGATTTCAAAAAATTCAAGACTTTCACAATCTCTAAAAACATCGAACCCAATTTGATTTACATTTTTGCAACTGTCTATTTTTTGAAGTGAAGAACATCCAAAAAATAAACCATCTGGGAAAGATTCTAAGTTTTCTGGAAGAGAAATTTCTTCAAGTGACGAACATCCTGAAAAGGTAAAGGGTTTTAAATTTGCGAGTGAATTTGATAATTCAACTTTTTTTAATGTGTCAGAAGATGAAAAAAGGTTTTCTCCAATTTCTTTAACTGAATTTGGTAAAGAAACAGAAATAATTGGAGCTTCAGCAAAAACACCGTTTTCTATTTTTTCACATCCATCTGGGACATTTACAAAAGTTCCAATTTGAGGAAAGTCACATTTTAGCAAAGTTTTTCCATCTTGGGAAAATTCAAAACCATCTGTTGTCATAATCTTCATTATAAATGTATTTCGTTTAATTTACAATTAAAAAGGTTAAAGTTTTGATTGTTTTTTTTGCCATAAAAAATTTAGTAACGCCATTAATATAATTATGAAATATCCTATAAAACTATATTTGTCTGGAATTTGACCAAAAAAGAAAAGTCCCATAAGAGTTGAAAAAATAATTTGTGAATAATCATAAATTGAAATATCTTTTGCAGGTGCGTATGAATATGCGAAGGTAATTGCAAATTGTCCACCGGCTGCGCAAACACCTGCTAAACATAAAAAGATTAATTGCTGCAATGTCATTGGATTAAAATTAAAAATCATATATGGGGTAGATAAAATCATTGAAAAAGCAGAAAAAAATAGAACGATAAATTTTCCATTGCAATTATATGAACTTAATTTTCTGATGCACGCATATGCAAAGCCGGCTCCTAGTCCTCCGATAAAGGCTACTAAAGTCGGAATTGTTTTAGAAAAGTCAAAGCTTGGTTTTACAATTAACATAGCACCAAAAAAAGCAATGATGATTGCAAAAAGGGGAATGGGTTTTATTTTTTCTTTCAATAATATAAAACTAAAAAGAATTGTAAAAAAAGGGGCCATTTTGTTTAATATCGCAGCATCTGCTAACAAGATTTTATCAATGGCATAAAAATTTCCAAACACACCGAGAGAACCTGACGCAGATCTTAAAAAAAGCCAAAGCCAACATATTTTTGGAAAAATAATAATAGTTTTTCCATTTTGATTCACTTCTTTGATTAAAAAAATAAGAGCTATAATAAATGCAATTGAATTTCTAAAAAAAGCTTTTTGAATAAAGTGAATATTCCCAGATAATCGAACAAATACTGCCATCATGGCAAAGCAAAAAGCAGAAATTATTATATAAACAATTCCTCGAGTTGAGTTTGAAATTGATTTCATAGGTTTATTATATTCTTTTGTAGAGAATATATCAAATTGAAATAACTAACGAAGCATTTTAGTTTTTGTGATATGAAAGTCCTTGGTATGTATGAATTCCACGGGTATATTTCATTTAAGCTTTTTTTATGTAATGCAATTAGTGAAAATATTACAAATAGAAGAAGATATAGAAGTCTTGCTTAAAATTTAAAAGTACTGTATATTTTTAGTAAAATTAAATCACTTAATTGTGTAATAACTCGTGGAGAAAAAATATGAATAAGACTATTGCGTTAATTCCTGGTGATGGAATCGGACCAGATGTTATTTCAGAAGCAGTAAATGTTTTGAATGCTGTTGGACAGAAATTTGGTCATACTTTTGAATACAAAAATGTAATTGCTGGTGGATGTGCAATTGATCAATTTGGTGAACCTCTTCCAAAAGATCAACTTCAGATTGCATTAGATGCTGACTCTGCATTGCTTGGTGCTGTTGGTGGACCAAAATGGGATGATGTTGCTCCAGAAATTCGTCCAGAAAAAGCATTGCTTGGACTTCGTGGCGGAATGAAAGTTTATGCAAATCTTCGTCCTGCTGTGATGTTTAAACAGTTAAAAGATGCTTGTCCATTAAAAGATGAAGTTGTAGGAGATGGTCTTGATATTTTAATCGTTCGCGAATTGACTGGTGGTATTTATTTTGGCGAAAGAGGAACTGCTCCAGATGGAAAATCTGCTTGGGACACAGAAAAATATTCTTGGGAAGAAATCGAGAGAATCGTTCGATTGGGATTTGAATCAGCAAAGAATCGTCGTAAGATTTTAACAGTTGTTGATAAAGCAAATATTTTAAACTCATCAAGATTATGGAGAAAAGTTGCAGAAACAGTTCATTCTGAATATCCTGATGTTGAATTGAATTTTATGTATGTTGATAATGCTGCTATGCAGCTTGTTCGTAATCCAAGACAGTTTGATGTAATTGCAACAAGTAATATGTTTGGAGATATTCTTTCTGATGAAGCTTCTCAGATTACAGGTTCAATTGGTATGTTGGCTTCTGCATCTTTAGGTGATGGAACAGGTCCTGGATTATACGAACCAATTCATGGTTCTGCACCAGACATTGCAGGAAAAGATCTTGCAAATCCTTTAGCTACTATTTTGTCTGTTGCAATGCTTTTGCGTTATGACTTCAAACTTGAGCAAGAAGCTAAGGCAATTGAAAATGCTGTAGAAAAAGTTCTTGATGATGGTTGGAGAACAGGTGATATTGCAGGCGATATTGAAGCTGTTAAAGCAAAGGGAAAACTTGTTGGTACAAAGAAAATGGGTTCTCTCGTTGTTGAATATTTGAATAAATAGTTTTAAGAAAAGTGTTGTATTAATAAAATAAAGGCGACTCTTAACATGAAGGGCGCCTTCTAAAATTGAACTTTATTTGTCCAACTTTAGGGGTGCACTTCAAACAAGGGCGCCTTTTTTTGTAGGTAATAATTTTAGTTTTGGATATAAATAGAGAGGTTTTGAATTAAATCTTCAACAGACTTTTGAATGCTATCTGGAAGTTTTTCAAAGTTGTCTATTAATTCGTGATTCTTTGTATATTTTTTGCTACGTTCAATTATTTCATTGTTTTTATTACTATCGGTGATTTTTTGTTGATTTTGGGATTTCTCTCCTAAGAGTAAATATTCAACAGATACACCAAGAACTTTCGCAATTCTATAAGCCACATCTGCCGCAGGTATGCTACCACGTGCTATGCCGGTGGGTATGCTGTTTACATTTTGTATTACTCTATTGACAAAGGCACAACATATCAAATTACCATTTGTAGGACTAAAACACCTCCTTTCTGATTTTGATTATATAATATTGCTTTTATGAAAAGCAAGAAAAAAATAAAAAAAATAAAAAAGTTTAAAAAGGTCTTGACTTTTTTTTTTTTTTTTTACCTATATATAGTAGATATAAAGGGAAAAAAAATTAATGTTTTTGAGAAATCTATGCCTTTTATATCTAGCTGTCATCTCATTTTTCGATTTACGCACAGGGCGTATTCCAAATTTCATTACCTTTGGATTTTCTGCGCTCATGCTGTTTACGACCGTTTTTACAACTCCGTCTAAAATTCTAGCGCGATTACTTTGCACCACATTCTTTTTCCTTTTGTTTTTGTGCATTGCCATGTTCACTAAAGGGCTTGGAATGGGGGATGTGAAGCTTGCCGCGGTAATAGGTTACTGCAAGGGATTTTTTGATGCCTCTCTTATCTTTATACTGGCATGTCTTGGAGGAATACTATTTTTTCTTTTTTGTCATTTTCTTAAAAGAGAACTGAAAAAAATTCCGTTCGCTCCTTTTGTAACAGTCGGATATTTAGTTTCTGAAATATTCTGCAGGAGAATTCTATGAAACGACTTTATGCAGAATTTCTGATATACATTTTATTCACTCTTTCCTTGAGCTCTCTTTTTGCTCAGGAAACTGATTCTTTCATATATATGGACTTTAGGAATCAGAAAATTCCTGACATCATTTATTCTGTAGCGGATGTTTGTGGGCAATCTGTAATCATTGATGAAACTGTTAATGGAAATGCTACATTTCGTTTTGAGGACAAAGATTTTGACAGCGCATTAAGTAGGTTTGCAAAACACTGTCAACTTTATGTAGAAAAGAACGAGAATGTGTATTTTGTAACAAAGGTTAAAATTGAAACTAATGATAATAATCGACTTTCTGTAAACACTGAAGATGTTCCAATTGAACAATTAGTTGATTTTCTTTCACGATATACTAATAGAACAATTCTTTATGATACAATCCCAAAATCAACAATAACAATAAGAGTTTCTAATGCTAGTTTGGAAGATGTTTTAAATTTAATTATTGTAAAACTTCCAGGATTTGGAATTGAAAGAATTGCAGATGGGTTTTATCTTACAAAAAGTTCTGGAAATATTAATAAGCGAAATATAGACATTTTTACAATGTCAGAAGTAAATGGCAAATTTTCTTGTAATATACAAAAAGCTTCTTTTTCTAATGTAATAGAAACTTTATTTAAAAAAGGTGGTAAAGAATATTCTCTTCTCTCAAGACCAAATATAACACTTGAGAATATGAAATATACAGATAAAGATTTTGACGAGCTTTTAAGATTAATACTTAACCAGTGTAATAGTGATTTTTCATTAGATAAAGATGTTTATTATATTTATGAAATTCAGAAAAAAGATGTAATAAAGAAATTTAAAGAATCAAAAATTATTAAAGTAAAAAATATTAGTGCTGAAGTTTTAGTGTCATTATTACCAAATGAATTAAATGCACAGGGATTTATAAAATTGGACAAGGGGACGAATGCTGTTATTCTTACAGGAAGTCCTTCGGAAATTATCCCAATAGAAGATTTTATATCAAAAATTGATGTTCCACTTGAAGATCGAAATTATAAAAAATTTGTTTTTGAAAATGTAAATGCAAAAGATTCTATATCATTAATTCCAAAAACGCTTTTATTGTCAGATGTTATTTTATTACCCTCAGACAATGGTTTTGTTACACAGGTAACAAAAGAAAGTGAACAAAAACTATTAGACTACATCAATATTATTGATGGAAAAAAACAAAATAGAGCTGTTAGATTAAAATATATAAAAAGTGAAGAATTAATAAAATCAGTTCCTGCATCATTGAGTAAAGATAATATTACAGTAACTAGTGAACCTACATTAATATTCTTTACAGGCACAGATAAACAGTATGAAGAATTTTCATTGTATCTTAAAGAAATTGACAAACCAAGACAGCAAATAAAATATCAACTTTTGGTAATACAAAGACAAAAAACAGAAGGTACAAATTTAGGAACTTCTCTTAATATGGCAAATAGTACTGCTGATGCGGGGTACACATGGAGTGGTGCAATTTCAAATATATTTAATATTAATTTTGATATAATTTCAAAATTTGGGGTGCAGTTTGCAGGTAGTCTTAACGCTGAATTATCCGAAGGAAAGTCTAGAGTTCTGGCAGATACCACAATTAATGGAATTAGTGGAGAATCATTAAGTTTTTCAAATACAAATACTTCAAGATATCGAGATATAATAGTAGATACAAAAGGAGATTTATACACTAGTACAACAAGAGAAATTTCAAGTGGACTTACTATTTCCATAAATGGTTGGGTAAGTGGTGATGGAATGGTAACTGTAAAAGTTGACGCACAAGTTTCAAAACAAGGAAACTCTGATTCGTCATCGACAAATGGAAATAGTACAGATACAGTGCCACCACCATCAACATCAGAAAAAAAGGTTAGTACAAATGTAAGGACAAAAAGTGGAGAGCCAGTTGTTATTGGAGGACTATTCCAACAGGAAGAAGAGATTTCAGAAAAGAAAGTACCAATACTTGGAAACGTTCCTTTATTAGGTGTTTTATTTAAGAAAAAGATTGTAACTATGGTAGATACAGAATTTGTAATTTATCTTGTACCATTTGTTGAAAAAACAACTAGTGAAGAATTAAGCGAAGAAGAAAATCTTGAGCGACTAATGAAAAAGTATTCAGAGGTTGCAAAATGAAAAAGATAAAAACCAATGACTTTAATATTTTGGAATTTTCTGAATATAAAAATGTAAAGGGACAATATACAAGTCAATTTATAAAAAATTCTTGTTGTGTAAAATTAGAAGAAACGGAAACAAAAGTTACTGTTGTTGTTTCAGAAAACAAAAAAAACAGTATTAAAATACTTAAACAGGTCCATGCCCATAAAGAGATTTATGCACTAGAAGTAAGTGATACCGAATTTGCAGAATTTATTGGAAAATATGTTGATGGTGTATCACAAAAAAAAGAAATTAAAAAAAATAACAAAGATAACTTTAGATTAGAAGATATTAATAATGACTCTCCTGTAGTAAATATAATAAATGCAATATGTCTTGAAGCAATAAGAAGAAATGCAAGTGATATTCATATTCAGGGAACAAAAAGTTTTGTAGATGTAAAGTTAAGAATTGATGGTGTTTTACAAAGCGTTAGAAAACTAGAAAAAACAATTTTTGATAGCTTGGTAAGTCGTGTAAAAGTAATGTCTGGTCTAAATGTAATGGAAAATAGACTTTGCCAAGATGGAAGAATGAGTGTTCAAGTAAATGAAAAAAAACTTGATTTTCGTGTTTCAATTGTTCCATCTGTTGCCGGGCAAGATATAGTATTGCGTCTTTTTAATGACGATGACAAAGAATTAAGCCTTGAAGAATTAGGATTTTCAGAAATAAACTTACAAAAAATGTATTCTGCTTTAGAAAATCCTTATGGGATGATTCTTGCCACAGGTCCTACTGGAAGTGGAAAAACAACAACACTTCATGCTCTTCTTAAAAAAATGGATAAAGAACATCTTAAAATTGTAACAATTGAAGATCCTGTAGAAAAAGTAATAGATGGAATTGAGCAAATACAGGTAAATGATGAAATAAATTTGACTTTTGAAAATGTATTACGTCATATTCTTCGGCATGATCCAGATGTAATTATGGTTGGGGAAATTAGAGATAAGGAGACAGCCGAACTTGCAATTCGTTCGGCATTAACTGGGCATCTTATTCTTTCTACAATTCATACAAATGACAGTGTCTCTGCCATTTCAAGATTAAAAAATTTGGGAATAGAACCGTATCTTATTGCAGGAACTTTAAAGACTGTCTTAGCCCAACGCCTTGTAAGAAAAACTTGTACAGAATGCTTAGGAAAAGGCTGTGAAATTTGTGGCTTTACTGGTTATAAAGGAAGAACTGCCGTAAGTGAAATATTTAATTTGGATGAATCTATTTGTTCAATGATAGAACAGGGAAAGCTTGATTCAGAAATTAGGGAATATATTTTAAAAACTGGATTTAAAACTTTAAGAGAAGATGCAGCACTTAAGGTAAAACAAAAAATATCAACAAAATTAGAGATGAAAAGAGAGGGTGTTTTATGAAAATAGACATACTTCTTTTTACGCAAACAATGCATTCTTTACTTTCTTCGTATTTATCATTGCAAGATGCACTTTCTGTATGTTGTGAAATATTGACAGATGTGTCTAATAAAAAATTTGTAAAAGGTGTATTAAAAAAAGTAAATGAAGGAAAGAAATTTTCTGAAGCTCTTTCAGAAAATAAAAAAGAATTTTCTCCATTATATATTTCTCTTGTTTCAATTGGGGAAGAAAGCGGCACATTGGCAGGAGTTTTTGGATATCTTTGTTCATATCTTAAAAATAAAAAAAACATGAATAAAAAAATAATGCAAGCATTGTTATATCCAATTCTTGTATTAATAACAGCCATTATAGTTGTTGTAATATTAACAGTGTTTGTAATGCCACGTCTTGAAGGAATTTTTGAAGCATTTGCAAATTCCTCAGAAGACATTGGAATACAAATGGCAAAAATTAAAGTAAATTTTTTAATAACTTCAATTGTTGTTCTACTTTGTATTTTATTGACCATTTGTAGCATTTTTTTGAGAAAAATAAATCCTTATATAGCAATAGGTTTAGATTCCTTACTTTTAAAGATTCCAGTTATAAAAAAGTTTGTTATGACTTTTCAAATGTACGATTTTTCTTTTGCAATGAAGTTATTAACAGGGAGTCATTTTCCTTTAGTTCAAGGGTTGCTACAGGCAAAAGAGGTTCTTAGTAATCAATGTATAAAGCAATCAGCTGAAAATGTGTGTAAAAAAATAATAGATGGATATGGTGTAGGTGAATCTTTTGAAGAAGAAAAGATTTTTCCAAAGTATTTAACAGTGTGGATAAAGATAGCTGAGAAAAATGGAAATACAGCAGAGGCTTTTACTCAAATTTGCGATTATTATCAGAATGAAAATGAAAATATTTTAGTAAATGTTACACAAGCTGCAGAACCAATTTTTACTTTAATAACTGGTGTAATAATAATTGGAATTATTTCACAATTTGTAATTCCTGTATTTAATCTTTTGGGGGCTTTATGAAAAAAAGAATGAAACGAAAATTGGATATTGTAAAAAATGAAGATGGCTGGACATTTATGGAAACATTAATTGTTATAGCAATAGTTCTAATTCTTACAGCAACAGTAGGTTTTATTGCAATAAATAGTCTTGAAAAATCAAGAGTGGCAGCTGCTAAAACCCAAATAGATAGTTTTTCAACAGCTATTGAAGCTTATTATATAGATTGTGGTAATTATCCAACCACAGAACAAGGATTAGCAGCATTAAGACGAAAGCCAGAAACAGCTCCAGTATCTGAAAATTGGGGCGGCCCATATCTTTATAAAGATGCTCCAAAGGATCCTTGGGGATATGAATATGAATATACCTGCCCAGCACCAGACGGATCTCCTTACGGAATTAGAAGTTTTGGAGCAGACGGCATTGAAGGAGGTGAAGAAAAAAATACAGATATAAAAAGTTGGGAGTAAAAGGAAATGCTTCGAGAAATATTTATTATAGCTGCTTTTCTGTTTGCACTGTCAGGAATTATGGCTGGAATTGTTATTGTGCAAAAAGGTGCATCTAAACAAATGGATAAAGTTGAGAAAGTAATGGAAATTGCAAATGAAATTAACTGAAATATTAGTTGCAATTGTAGTTTTTATAATTGCTTCAACAGTTTTTACCGCAAGTTTTATTAATGTAAGAAAAAGTATTGTAAAAACAGAAGAATATTCAAAAAAAGCAATTGAGATATTAGAAAAAGATTTTCTTATTAGAAAAGAAATAAGAAAAATAGAAGTGCCGTATTGGAAAAGCTTTGAAAAGGAATTTCAAAAAGAAAAAAAAGTATTTGAAGAGCAGCTGAAAATTTTGGCAAGTAAGAATGAAATGGAAATAATTTCAGTTTCTTCTGTTTATGATAAAAAGAAAAAGGCAGAAGGAATAAAAGTTGAATGGATGACTTGTAATAAAAAATATGAAAGTCAGGAATTTATATGTCAGAGGATTGTAGATGAAGAATGATGAAAGTGGATTTTCAACACCACTTGCACTTACAGTTATATTTTCTCTTTGTGTTATTACACTTTCGTTTTGCATGATTGTTGCAACTAACGAAAAAAAGATAAATTCCTTTAAAAAATTATATGAAAGTAGAAATGACATAAATTTAATTATTGATAGAATTGAAAAAAATATACAAGGATTAAGGGATTATTCAAATGACATTGATGAATATCAAATAACAACATTGCTATTGTCAGATTTTGAATATGATTTAAAAATAAAAGATGTTTCAACAGGAATAAATAAGCAATTTGTTGATAAAAAAATCTTGGAAAATGAGTATATAAAAAATTATGTTGCAGAGAATGGAGATATAGCTTTTGTTGATTATGGATGGGTAAATCCGAAGTTTGCTGACAAGTCTATTATTTATGATATACAAAATAATTATCAAGACAAAAGTACATTCCCTCTAGTTAATAGCCTTCCTCCATTGAATATACATTTAATGAATGAAAATCTTATTAAAACAGTTTTAAATTTATACAAAGTAAAAAATATAGATAGAAAGATTGAACGCATCAGAGAAATTATTAACTCAGAAAGTTCTGTAAAAGACATTGCTAAAATATTGGAAATTAGCGAATCACATAGTTTGTTTGAATTAATAGGACTTAAAACAGTATTTTGGCAGATTGAATTTGAAACAGAAAAATATAATGCAAAAACAATATTTGCTGCAGTTCCAGAAAAAAATAATCAAAAGAAAATTGAAAAATATATTCTTATAAAAAAAGAAATTTCTTATAAAGGAGGTGTTTTGTGAAAAAACAAATGGTTTCTAATGAAAATCTTAAATTTACACTTCCTTTGAAATCTTATACTCAAAAGAAAAGACTTGTTGAGGCTAAGGAACAATTATTGAATGTTTATCCATTTGAGGTACCTTTAGAAAATATATTAATAATTAAAGCAAACAAGAAAGGTTTTTATGATGTTTATGTTTCAAAAGAAGAAGTAAAACAAGTTGTAAATATTAAAAAATTATGGTTGCTAAGTGTTTTGTGTGTTTTAATATGCATGCTTTTATTTTTGCTTTTTAAACAAGTAGCTAAACAAAATATTGAAAATCTTGCAAAAGAAAAAGAATTAGAAAAACAAAAAATTGAAGAAGCCCGAATTAACAAAGAAAAAGAAGATTCATTAGCAAAATTAAAAAAAGAATATCAAGAAGTAAGATTAACAGAGTATGGAAAGATATATCCATATATTGAACGAATTTATTCTGTAATGACAGAAAAAACAACAATTGAAAATATTTCAATTGAAAAAAACATGTTTACTGTAGAAGTTACTACAAAAGACGCAATAAAAATTCTTTCAAATTTTGAAAACAGTAATGCATTCAGTTCCATAAAGATGAATAGATCGAATGTAAAAAGTGGAATTGAATTTGTTACATACGGTGGAGAATTTTCAAAATATCAAAAAGAACCAGGTAATAATTTATCAATTGATGAAAAGATTGATTTTTATAAAACTGAACTCGAAAATGTTTTTGAACGAAGTAAAAAATTAAGTTCTATAGCGTTATCTGATTATATAAAAAATATTAGAGACATTCTTCATAAGAATAATTGTAACGAACAATATATACAATTACGCGGAAAAAATAAAAATGCCGAAGTTGAATTTTATATTCTTTCAACAAGCAAAAATAT
>JAZUSR010000202.1:0-6611 GCA_045606765.1 Treponema sp. | reverse complement strand
AACAAAGCGTTCCAAACGACCAATAGAAACTGCTTTTTCTGCATTTTTATAAACTTTTCCTACTGTACATTTTCCCTGACATTGTTTTTCTTGTGGACAAACACGACCACAAATTGCAGGAAGTAAACTTGTTTTTTTAATGATATCAACAGCAGCTTTAAATTCGCCATTTGCAATTTCTTTAATAAATCCTGGAATATCAATATTTACAGGACATCCATCCATACAAAAAGGTTTTGCACATTGAAGACATCTGTTTGCTTCAACAATTGCTTGTTCTGCTGAATATCCAAGAGCAACTTCGTCCATTTGACGAGCACGTTTTACAGGATCTCTTGCTGGCATTTCCATTGGAGGAATAGCACTTCTGTCTTTTGCAGTTAAACCGCCATTTTTAATTTTTTCTTGAATCTTATTAAGTTCTTCTGTTACATTAATAGACATTTCTAAACCTCTTTTTATTTTGCCAAAGCGTCTGCTTGCGCTTGCATTCTACATTTATGATTATCTGCCTGTTCTCGATCTTTAAAAGATTTCATACGCATCATCATGTTGTCCCAATCAACTAGGTGAGCATCAAATTCTGGACCATCAACACAAACAAACTTTGTTTTTCCATCAATGCTAACACGACATCCACCACACATACCAGTTCCGTCAATCATAATTGTATTTAAAGAAACTGTTGTTTTGATTCCAAATTCTTTTGTTGTAAGAGCACAGAATTTCATCATAATTGGAGGTCCAATTGCAACAACTTCTGCTGGTGGACACTGACTTTCGCAAAGTTCTTTTAATGGAACAGTAGAAACACCTTGGCGACCTGCACTTCCGTCATCTGTCATAACAATAACTTCGTCAGCAAGAGCTTTCATTTCATCAACATAAATAAGTAAATCTTTTGTTCTTGCAGCAATAATCATAATTACTTTGTTTCCAATTTCTTTGTGAGCTTGAACAATTGGATAACATGGAGCAACACCAAATCCTCCACCAACTACAACAACTGGAGCGTCATATTTTTCAATTTCAGAAGGATTTCCCAAAGGCCCTAAAACTGTAGGAAGTTCTTGACCTGCTTCCATTAAAGAAAGCTTATATGTTGTTGCTCCTACTGCCTGAAATACAAGTGCAACCCAACCTTCTTCTGCATTTGCATCAGCAATCGTCAATGGTATTCTTTCTCCGAATTCTGCCTCAACCTGAACAATTACAAATTGGCCAGCTTTTCTGTTACGTGCAATTTCTGGAGCATTGACTTTCATATAAAAAACTCCAGCCGAAAGCTGCTTTTTCTCAATAATTTTAAACAATTTTATTCTCCTATTATTCGTTCAATAAAAACGAAAAATTTACTTTTCCCTTTTTACCATAATACCGATTTTTTCTATATAGGTCAATTTTCTGATGATTTTTTTAATTTAAAAAAACTTTATTTTTTAAAATTATGTGATAAAATTAATCTATGAATGCAAAGGAAAATCAATCTTTTGAACAAATATTTGCAAACACAAAAAAAACTGCTCTAGACTCAGGAGAATTTCATCTTTCGTACAAAACCGAGATGAATTTTTACGATTTAGTAAAACAAGGCAATATTGAACAATTAGAAAAAAATAAACCAACACTAATTGTTAAAGGACAGGGAATTCTATCTACTGACAAATTTCGAAATCTTCAATATCATTTTGTAATTGCCACCGCACTTATAGTTCGTTTTTGTATTGAAGGAGGTCTTCCAAAAGAAGATGCTTATACCCTAAGTGATATTTTTATTCCCAAAATGGATAAACTTTGGGAACAAGATGAAATCGAAAAACTTCATTACGAAATGGTTATTACCTTTGCAAAAGAAATGAGAAAATTAAAAAAGAATTCTGGCTCATCACTTTATGTTCGAAAAACCATCGACTATATTTCTTCACATTATAATACACAAATAAAAGTTTCTAATATTGCTAGTCAACTAAATCTTAGCGAAAAATATCTAAGTACACTTTTCAAAAAAGAAACTGGTATGACACTTATTTCTTTTATTGAGAAAAAACGCATCGAAGAAGCTTGTCGACTTTTATCTTACACTGAAATTTCATATGCTGATATTGCAGATTCTCTTTGCTTTAATTCACATAGCTACTTTGTAAAAGTATTTAAAAAGAACAAAGGCATTACCCCAATGCAATACAGAATCAAACATCAACCAGAAAATTTTTCATCATAAAGTAAATACGTACGGTCAAGGCACGCTTTGCTCAAGGCCTTGACTCGTCCGTTTTTAGGATTTGTAATAAACCCTAAATACAAAAATCAAAGTATACTATATTAAACCATTGATTAATATCTCTTTAAACTCTTTAATCTTTGTAAGACATAACAAGAAAAGGCATCACTTATTAATTTCAGTGATGCCTTTTAAATAAAAGTAATCTATTTTTTAATTATTTAACTTCTTCTAATACTATTGAATCAATACAAACGGTATGTCGGCTATTAATCTGTTGATTATTAACCGCACCCATCGAAATGCTCAATATTACTTTTCTATCAGTTGGTTGATCCATTGTAAATGTAGTTTCAAATGTTTGGAATTCATTTGTTACAGGCTGTTTAATTGTTCCTGAATATGGATACCAATTATCATCTTTAATTCCATCACGCTGCAATGCCCACATAATTGTTCTATCGACATCACATTTTGCCTTAATCTTTAGACGATAAGTTTTTCCTTGAATTAATTCAACATTTCTTTGCATCAACTGAATCATCCAATCTTGATTTCCAGTATTATCAATTGTTATATAAAAATATTTATCTTTTGTAGATTGTTCAATGTCGTGTTCTTCAACAGCAGCTGTATGAGCATATACTTCAAAAGCTCTCATGCCTCTATCGAAATTTCCATTTTGAATAAGAATATTTTCTTTCATAACAACATCATCAATACTTACAGTTGCACCAGGAATTCCAAGTAATAATTCAAAAGGTAATCCAGATGCACCAGACTTAGGAGCTACAAAATTATATTCATATTGTTCCATTTCTGTTGTTACATTTGCAGAAGCTACAAAAGTTCCGTATCTAAACTTAATAACACCAGGTTTTGTAGACTTTGCCTTAAACTTAACCAAGAATTGACCACCTGCAGGAACTTTTACACCGTTTTGAATGACTCGAACAGATTCAACGCTTGGACATTTTGCAGGAATAACAGCACTCAACTGGCGAATCTTATTTTCATTAGTAACGAAAATCTTTGCTTTTCCAGGATTAGAAATTTCCCAATGCTCAAGACGACCATATCCTTCTTGGAATTCACCATTATAAATAAAATTACCATCTGGTAACGCAGGATGTGCCAAAACTGGTTCTGTTGGAATTACCCTTTCAAGACGAACATTACTAATATGAACAGCCGCAGTAGAATTTGTATTTCCATAATCATACTCAATTCGTGCAGATGAATCACTTGATTCTTCCATCACAAAAGTATAACTATATCTTTTTTTAGAAGTGTCCAACATGACTCGAACATCGCCAAAGGCCCTTTTCCAACTATTATTTGGAAGAGTGATTCCTGTTTTAATAACTCGTTTTGCATCAGCGTATGCATCAAAGCTATATTTATATGTTTCACCTTTTACAAGTTGAATATTCGACTGAATAAGTTGAACTGAATAATCTTTACTTCCTGCTTTTTCTGGATAAACAGATAAAGCATTATTTTTTAAGGAAGCTTTTGCTTTTCCATCTGATTCAAGATGCAACTTCCATTGAGAACCAACATTTCTTGCAAGATTGCCTTCCTTTGGTTTTACAACCTTTACAACTTGATTAGGCTTTTTAACATTTTCGTTATAAGACTTTTTCTGGTACACTTTTACATAGTCAACAACCATCTGAGCGTTTTCTTTAAATTTTGTTGATGCATCTGGATTTCCTGGCCAGTTTCCACCAACTGCAACATTCAAGATAATATAAAATGGTTGATCATAAGGAGCAGGATATGACACTTCGCCAAAACCATCCTTTTTAGTAAACCAATCATTTTCTTTAAAGTACATTATATCGTCCATATAAAAACGCATTTCACCAGGTTCCCATTCTACAGCAAAAATATGGAACTCATCTGAAAAGTTTCCTGAAGGCAAATCATAAGTACCCTGTTTTTGAGTATGAGGTTCTCCAAAATGAAGTGAACCATGAACTTTACTAATTTCATGTCCAAGAACTTCCATAATATCGATTTCACCACACTTCGGCCACTGTCCATAAAAACTTTCATCAGCTGGCATCATCCAAAATGCTGGTAAAAAACCTTTCCCTTTTGGAACTTTTAATCGTGCTTCAAAGCGACCATATGTAAATTCTTTTTTTCCTAAAGTATTAATTCTACCTGAAGTATAATTTGAACCACTTTTTAATGGTTGAATAATTAAATTACCATCTTTTACATAAGTATTCTTTTTTGAATCTCCGTAAGACTGTAATTCATTATTAACCCATCCTGGCTCATGAAATTCAAAAGACCAATTATTTGAATCAATCTTTTTTCCATTAAAATCATCCATCCAAACTAAATCATCATCAGTATATTTTGATGTTGTTGGAGATCCGATTGAAAATACACTATTTACCAAAAATAGAGAACCAATTGTTGCAATTAAAAATTTTGACTTAATCATAAAACCTCGAAAAAAAAATATTGCTAATTACAAATCAATGTAACTAGCAATATTATAACATATCTTTTAATTTTTTATAAAAAAAATTATTCTATTGGAAATTGAAAAGAAGACAATTTTACAGTTCCTTCTCCACGAATTGTAATCATAGCTTGAATTGCTTTGTCTAAAAGTTCAGCTTCTGCTGATGTTCCATCAAAAAGCCACATAATACAAGTTTGACTACCTATTGTTTGTAACTCTCCAGAAAAAATCATAGATTCTTTGTCCGAAATCTGCACCTTTAATTCATATGTTGGATATTGAGCATCTCCAGGTCTAGCTTCAAAATCAGTCAAATCTACTACTGCAGTAGCACCTTTTGCACCAGAAATTTTACCTGCTTCAAAGCTACAAGGTATAGAAGCTGATCCATTTGAATCCCAACCTGTACCTGATGTAATAGTATAATAATCACCAGTTTTAGTAATATTCGATCCTGAACCCCATACATTCTCAACCACCTGAATACCAGGTAAAACGTCAGCTACAGTTGGCAAAGTAATTTCCGATCCATTACTACACCCAATAAAACTTACTGCAACAAAAGCAGCTACAGCAACCAACCAATTTTTTTTAAGATTTCTTTTCATTTTTTTCCTCCTGTTTCATTTTGAAACTAATTTATAATAATATTACACAAGAAATTCCTCATATCACTTTTGTTTGATTTTTTTAATATAGTTCTTTTTAATCTCTAATTTCTCTAATTTTTCCTTTTTTCTTACTTTTTTACCATCGTATTCTTTATAAAAAATTATTTACAAATGATAAATTTCTAGTGTATAGTTATTTATACGATAAATTAAATTTATACCTTATTTTATTTTAAAATTATCCGGAAAAAAAATTAGAGGAACACATGAAAGAAAAAATACAAAAAATAACAAACACAATCTGCGAATTTCTTGAATATATTATCGCAGGAATTGTAATTATTGCGCTAGTCATTTCTGCAGGTTCATATTTACCTGTTATCAAGGATTTATTTATAAAAACAGGAAACTCAGAAGAATTCTTAATTTTCCTTGAGCAAATTTTTAACTACGTTGTTGGAATTGAATTTATAAAATTATTATGCAAACCAAATACTGAAAACACATTTGAAGTTTTAATCTTCCTTGTTTCTCGCCATATGATTATTGGAAACACAAATGCCTTTGACATGTTTTTATCTGTTGCAAGTATTGCAGTTCTTTGTGTAATCCGACGTTTACTTCACACAAAATTAAAAATAGAACAAGACTTAGACCAAACAGAATCTAAATAATTTATTATAAACAATAACTTTTATTAAATGTGGACATAGCGACGGCATTCGACCAAAGGGAAGAATGCCGGACCGCGCTATAGAACTAGTAGCTTGCAATGTCGCCTTTTACTTTTCTTTTATTGCTATGTGCAATTCTTCCAACTGACTGTCATCTACATAACTTGGACAATCGTACGCTCGGTCAAGGCGCGCTCTCTTTCGTTCGCTTAAAGCCTTGACTCTCACGTTTTGCGGGTTGTAATTTCATTATCAACCCGCAATCCATTGGGCAGCTGCTTGCAATGTCGCCTTTTACTTTTCTTTTATTGCTATGTGCAATTCTTCTAACTGGCTGTCATCTACATAACTTGGGCAATCGTACGCTCGGTCAAGGCGCGCTCTCTTTCGTTCGCTTAAAGCCTTGACTCTCACGTTTTATTCTTTTATCACAAGATGTAAATCATTCAACTGACTTTGGTCCACCTCAGAAGGGCAATCGTACGCTCGGTCAAGGCACGCTCTCTTTCGTTCGCTTAAAGCCTTGACTCTCACGTTTTGCGGGTTGTAATTTCATTATCAACCCGCAATCCATTGGGCAGCTGCTTGCAATGTCGCCTTTTACTTTTCTTTTATTGCTA
>JAZUSR010000201.1:0-21407 GCA_045606765.1 Treponema sp. | reverse complement strand
CCAATGCTTGTAAGGAAAGTTCTAAATGCTTCAATTCCTTCCATTGCTGTTTTTTCTGGATTACTAAAGTCCATTTTGCAGCCCCAAATTCTTGTTGCCATTTGGCAGAATCTCATAATGTCGTGATTCATTACAAACTTCATCCAGTTTGGCATAATTACAGAAAGGCCTGCACCGTGAGCACAATCATACAAAGCAGAAAGTTCGTGTTCAATTCCGTGACTGTTCCAATCTTGGCTGCGTCCAACACCAACAATATTGTTATGAGCAACCATTCCAGCCCACATAATATTTGCTCTAGCTTCATAATCATTAGGATTTTTAATTACTTTTGGAGCTTCATTAATCATACTCAAAAGAACTGCTTCACAAAGACGGTCTGTAGTTTCTACATTTTTTGTATTTGTAAAATAGCGTTCAAAAACGTGAGCCATAATATCAGTAATTCCACACGCAGTTTGATATGCAGGCAAAGTTTGAGTTAATTCAGGATTCAATATAGAAAATTTTGGACGAATACATTCTGCACCAGCACCGCGTTTTAGCATTCCATCAATTTTTGTAATAACAGAATCTCCAGAACCTTCACTTCCAGCAGCCGCAATCGTAAGCACAGTTCCCACGCTCACCGCTTTAGCCGCTTGCGCTTTTCCCGAATAAAAATCCCAGAAATCGCCATCGTAACAAACGCCCATTGCAATTGCTTTTGCACTATCAATTGCCGAACCGCCACCAACAGCAAGAATAAAATCTACATTTTCTTTTTTACAAAGGTCAATTCCTTCATAAACTTTATCATCTCTTGGGTTTGGCTGAACTCCACCAAGTTCCACAAAACTAATTCCAGCATCTTTTAAAGAATTTTTTACTCTGTCCAAAAGTGCAGATTTTACAACTGAACCACCACCAAAATGAAGCAAAACTTTGCTTCCACCAAATTCTTTTACCAATGAACCAGCCTGACTTTCTGTTCCCTTTCCAAACGCAAATTTTGTTGGGCTATAAAATGTAAAATTATCCATTTAAATTTCTCCAAAATAAAATATCAATATAAATTTAACACTGAATTTTGATATTTTAAATAGTCCAATATTGATAATTACGAGAAATTTTATGTCTTTTTTGATATTTTTGAAAAAAAATTAGTAAATCATTTACCAACACAGAAATTGCTAAAAATACTTGATAAAACATCGTCAGGAGTTACTTCACCTGTAATCTCTCCAAGATAATCAAGACAATCTTCCAAATCCTGAACGACAGCATCAAGTGTATAATTTTCATCAGCAGACAAAAGTGCATGATTTGCACAATCCAATGATTGCTCAACAGCAATTTTTTGTCGTTGTGACCCAAGTCCCGCTTGCTCACGAGAAGTTTCTTTTCCAGCAATAAGAATACTCTTTATCGCTTCTATAAGTAAATCAATTCCAGATGAATTTTTTGCAGAAAGATAAATTTCTTTTTTTAAAGATGGTATATTTTGTTTTAATTCATCAGACAATTTAGGATGAATATTTGAATCAAGCTTATCAATTTTATTCCATACAAATAAAACCGGTTCAGAAAAATCTTTAAGAAACAACAAATCTTGTTTATCAATATTTTGAGTTGAATCTGCAAGATATAAAATAACATCTGCATCTTGCGAAAGGTCATGAGTGCGTTCCACACCTACTTGTTCAACTAAATCATCAGTTTGACGCAATCCCGCTGTATCAAAAAGGCGCGCGGGAATTCCGTCAATGTTAATCCAACTTTCTATCCAATCTCGAGTTGTACCTTCGATGTCACTTACGATTGCTCTTTCTTCTTTTAACAAAGAATTAAATAAACTTGATTTTCCTGCATTTGTTTTTCCACAGAGCACAAGCCGCGCGCCATCTTGGAATAATTTTTCACTTTTCCAAGAGTCACTAAGACTTTGTAACCTACTGATTACTTGACAAATTCTAGCACGATCAAACGAATCTGCTATAGTTTCTTCATCTTCTGGATATTCAATTTCTACTTCAATAGATGCCAATGTATCAATTATAAGTTTTTTAATTGAATCTATTTCTTCAAATAAAGTACCTGCCAATCTACCAACAGCTCTACCCCGAGAAGAATCAGTTCGGCTATCTATAATCTCTTTAATCGCTTCAGCTTTTGTCAAATCAGCTTTTCCATTTATGTAAGCTCTAAAAGTAAACTCCCCTTTTTGAGCTTGTCTAAAACCATTTTTTAAAAGAAGATTAAATATAGATGTAATAACACTCGTTCCACCATGACAACTAATTTCAACCATTTCTTCACCAGTAAAACTTTTAGGTGCTCGAAAAACACTAACTAAAACTTCATCAATTTTCCTTTCCCCATCAACTATCCATCCGTATAAAATCGAATTTCCTTCTGCATTACATAGAGATTTAGGGCGAGAAAAAACCTTTGACAAAAGTTCTATTGTATTTTTACCTGAAGTTCTTATTATTCCTAGTGCACTTGGAGCCAACGCTGTTGCAATAGCAACGATTGGCTCCTCTGGTGTATATCCTGTGTTATCCATATTTTTATTCTAAATATATTAAACAACTTTTTCAAGTAAAGCTAAAATTTTAGGATCATAAATCCCTGCATTCTTCTTTAATTCATTTAATGCAGAATCTGTATCCATAATTTTTTTATATGAACGAGAATTAATTAAAGAAATATAACTTTCAGACACACGAATAAATCTTGCAATCAAAGGAATCTTATTTCCTGACAAACCAGAAACATATCCCTTACCATCAAAATTTTCATGATGGAATTCTGCAGCATCCAAAAAAATTCTTCGGATATTTTCTGGAATAAAATCAAAGTACTCACCTGCTTTTTGAACATGACTTCTTACTTCATATCGTTCTTTAATTGTCAAATGTTCACCTTGTAAAATACTTTTTGAAACAGATAAAAATCCTGCATCATAAACCATCGAAGCACAATAATAAATTAGAGCCAATTCATCATCCACCCCAGATGCTTTACAAAGCTTAAATACAAGTTCACTAACTTTTTTTGAATTACGCTTTCGTTCAGTTACTTTATCAACTTTTTCACCAAGATCAATACATTGATTTTGTAGCTTTAAGAATTTTTTCTTTGCATCTTCATCATCAAAATATGAAACAGCAATCTCTTCCGACTCAAAATCAGACAAACCTGTTTTTCGCTTGCTACGATTTTTATCTTTTGAAGTTTTCACTTGTTCCCCAGAATTCAAAACAGAGTAAGGACTTTCAGAAGACGATGGCGTATAATTCAAAATAGAAACAACTTTCATTGTAGTTTCAAACTGTTCTTGGGCCATAATTGTTTTCTTATGATTATGTTTTATTACAATCAACAAAATCAAAATACTTAAAAATATTAAAATATATAAAACAATTATCAAAATTTTTACTATTTGAGCTTTTTTATAATCTTGCTCAACTTCAAGAGCACGCTTAAATTCTTTCACAGTCTTATTTCCATGAACAACATTTTCTAAATCATTTTTATTTTGTTCAAGCACATAAATCTGTTTTTGAATTTTATTCAATTTTATGCGATCATTTTTTTCAATTGCAATAATTCTATCATTTTCTAATAAGGACTTTTCACCTTCATATATTTTTTGAACTAACGAAGTAATTCTTTGACTCATAATTTCAGGATGCAAAGTCAAATATAAAATCACTTTGTTATATAAACGCATCGGAAGGACACCACTTTTTTTATAGATGGAATTAATCCAAGAATAATACGAAGCTTCACCAAGCATTACAATATTATCAGGCACTTTATTTACCTGCTGATATAACTCAATACCAATATTAATTTGATCAACAGCTTTTAAATATTCACCTTTATTATAATACTCTTCTGTTTTACTAATAATTAATTCATTTTCAACATCAGAAATAACATGCTCTGGTTCTTCTTTATTTACATCCGAAGAATAAATTGGTAAAGGCGAAAGAAATAAAATCACGCCCATTATCAAAAACATAAAAGTCCCCAAAAATTTTGCAACATTAATCAGTCGTTGCAAACTATTTTCTTTTTGATAAAACAACTTTAATTTTTCTTTCATCGCACTACCCTTTTTCTTTTTTATAAATTATAAATTTTTGTCACCTTGATTATAAACCGAATCCCACAAAATAATTTTTTCTTTTACAGTAATTGAATCTTCAAACGAAAGTTCATCTACATCTTTTTTAATTTTTTCTTCAGTAACACCAATTGCAGGTTTCCTAAACTCTGATTTTGCTTCATTGGCTCGGCCATTATATTTTTCATTTCCGACATCAGGAGAAAGCTTAGAATAATTTCCTCCATTGTTCCAATGCATATAACCTCGGTCAACAGAATCACGAACACCAAACACTTCTTTGCGAACATATTCTTTATCATAGAAAGTTCTATCATACGGAACATTCAAGAAGAAAGTCTGAATCCAAGGACGAATTAAAACTTTATTTCTTGCAATAATTGAATTGCGATATGTTCCATAAAAATAAATTCTATAAGGTCGTTCTTCCAAAGGCTCGTAATTTAAGAAGCTATTTTCAAAATGAGATGGATAGAACATTGGACAAATAACATCAACATATTCTGCTAAAGTTTCAACATCTTGACCTGTGCGAGCACCAGTTCTATACCAACCATTTGCACCATAAATATCAATTCCGATTGGAGCATCAATATTTTCTCTTGCGTAAGACAAAAAACTTATCAATGCGCTTTCCTTATCCATTCCAGGACTTTTCCAACGATAAGAAGCATTTTTTAAATTTGTTCCATCTGTAGGAAAACGAATATAATCAAACTGAATTTCATCAAAACCACGTTTAATCAATTCTTTTGCTATTGCAACATCATATTCCCAAACTTCAGGACAATATGGATCAACCCAATGCTCATCATAGTAAGAAAGTTTTTTATTTCCTTCATCATCAGTAATATAACCTTTTGTCCCAATCCATGGAGTTTTTGTAGCACTGTTCCAAACAGCATATTTTCCTTTTGAATATTTTGATAAATTACGATCTTTAAATGCAACGATTCGAGCAATTAAATATACGCCATCTTTTTTAAACTCTGAAACAAACTTATCAAGATCAATAGCATACTGACTAATTTTTGCTTTTTTCAAAATTTCAGGATCTTTTGAATCATAACGCAATAATCCATAATCATCCTTCATATCAATTACGAGACTATTTAATTTATTGTCTTTAATAAGTTTTTTAAACTTTGAAATACCATTTGGCAAATATGCCTGATAAGCTGGAACATATAAACTTTTTTGAGAATTAATTTTATCTGCATAAGGTGAACTTACTTTATCAGAAGTTAATAACCAAAGTTCGTTCAAAATTAATCCTGATTTAAAACCGCTTACCCCCGAAGGAAACCATCCTGCAAAAACAGCAGATGAACTTGAATCAATAATTTTCTTTACATCAGAAAAATTTTCAATCTGTAAAGGCTCTCCACCTTTTAAAATATCAAAACCGAAAATATTTTTAGGCGAAGAAAATACCACAGAAGAATCTGCTAAATACAAACCATCTATCGTATCAGCTGGTTCATTTCCGCGATAAACACAAACAGATTTTTTCTTATCAAAATCAAATCGATATAAACGAGGTTTAAAAGTTTGAGCCAAAAATATTTCAGTATAAATTTCATCTTTTTCATTTTTACACAAAACTGGTAAAATATCACTTACTTCGTCAGCCCCCACAGAAGGATCAGCCCCTGCAAGTCCTGCTGTAACAGAAATTAATTTTTTTCCGCTAACTCTTGAATAAAAAAATCCCAAAGTCGCATGTGAACAAAAAATATAATCTTCAGAATAATTAACACCTTCAGAATTAACTAATTTTTCAGTTACAATAGCAACAGCCTTCATTCCACTTGTACCAACTCTTGGAGCATTATAATATGACCAAGTGTTTCCGGCATCTTCTGAAATAAAAATTTTATCTTTTGTTGCACAAACCATTTGAAAAGGTTTTTCTGGATTAAATGAAATATCCTTAATATCTGCAACCTGTTTTTCAAAAGTTGTTTCTTTACCATTATATTTTTTTATAGTTAGAATTGGTAAACCAGAATTTCGTGTTTCAAACTTTTTAAAATCTTCTGTATATAAAATTCCTTTTGAAGTAACAAAATAAAAACATTCTCCATTTTTATTCTCAACTTTTAAAATCTGTTTAGCTTTTCCTTCTGTCCACAAAGGATAATATGAATTATTACTAAGAACTTTATAAATTCCTTTTTCAGTAGCAACTATGCCTTTCCCATAATCACTTTTTGAAGATTCTTTTTTATCCGCAATAATTTTAGGCAATGTATACAACGGATTAATTTCTTTTTCTGAATTCAAATTTTGTGCAAAACATAAATTTCCAAATATTGATGTAATTAAAAAAATTAGTAAAAGTTTCATAATTTGTTTATCGGCACAATTTCTAAAAGAGTTGAGTAAGAATTACTTTTATCATTTAATTATGTAAAACTTATTTTTTTTAGCACAAAAAAACAAGTTATAAAAAAAGTATTTCTCCGACTTAAAATAAGCTAGAGAAATACTCTCAAAAAGAAAACAAAAAAGTCAAATTATAAAATAATTTTTATTTTGTCTCGTACTCTGGTGAACAAGTAATATGCATTCCAAGTCTTCGAATTGTAACTTCATCAACTGGCGAAAGTATTACCGACGAATGAAAATCCAAATCTTTCAATTTTGGGAGCTGCTCCAATGCAAGTTTTGCATTGGGGTTCGTTGACGAACAGCAAGCTAATGCAACAAGAGCTTCTTCTACATGTAGATTAGGATTTTTACTTTTTAAGTCCAACGTTTTTAATTGCTGAATCGGCTTAACAAACTCTTCCGTCAACAATTTTTCTTCATGGGCAAAACCTGCAAGTTGTTTTAAAACTTTTAGAATTACGCTTGCTGCAGCTCCCAAAAGTCGGGATGTTCGTCCTACAACGATTTTTCCATTGTCTAATTGAATTGCAGCACACGGATGTCCTGTTTCTTCCTGCCGTTTTAAAGCAGCAGGAACAATTGCACGATCTTCAGGCTTTAAATCTGCTCGTTTAAGTAAAAATTCTTGTTTATCCAATTCTCCACGAGGAGCATTTCCTTTTTTTACCTGGCAAGCCGTTGCATAATATCGTCTAAGCATTTCTTCTTTTGCAGCTTTTTGGCAAACTTCATCATCGATAATTGCATTTCCTACCATATTAACACCCATATCCGTTGGTGATTGATATGGGCTTGTTCCTAAAATCTGTTTAAAAATTTCTTTTAACACAGGGAAAGTTTCTACATCTCGGTTATAATTTACTGTAGTCTGTCCATATGCTTCCAAATGAAACGGATCTATCATATTTACATCATCCAAATCTACAGTTGCACATTCATAGGCAAGATTCACAGGATGTTGGAGCGGAAGGTTCCAAATTGGGAAAGTTTCAAACTTTGCATAACCTGCTTTTATTCCATGTTTATAATCATGATAAATATTAGACAAACATGTTGCCATTTTTCCACTTCCAGGTCCAGGTGCTGTTATTACACATAATTTTCGCTGAGTTGCAATATAATCATTTCTTCCATATCCATCATCACTTACGATTAATGGAATATTTCCGGGATATCCTTGAATAACATAATGCAAATATGTTTTTATTCCTAAGTTTTTACATTTTGCATTAAATTTATCTGCTGCTGCTTGATGTTTATATTGAGTAATCACAATTCCACTAACAATAAATCCTCGTTTTTCAAATTCTTTTTTCAAACGAAGAGTTTCTTCATCATAAGTGATTCCTAAATCCCCACGAATTTTATTTTGCTCTATTGAATCTGCACTTACAACGATAATTACTTCTGCAATATCTTTTAATTTTTCAAGCATTTTCAATTTATTGTCTGGTGCAAAACCTGGCAATACACGAGCAGCATGATAATCATCAAAAAGTTTTCCTCCAAATTCAAGATACAACTTTTCAAATGAATCAATTCGTTCTTGAATATGTTCAGATTGTAATTTTAAATATTTCTTAGAATCAAAACCTAATTGTTTCATTGTGCACCTGTCTTTTAAATTGCAGCAAGACCTTTTTCAATATCAGCAATAATATCATCGATATTTTCAAGACCACAACTAAATCTAACCATTCCACCATCAATTCCAGCAGCTTCAAGTTGTTCATCTGTCAACTGACGATGCGTAGCACTTGCAGGATGTAAAACACATGTTCTAATATCAGCAACATGAACTTCATCACTTGCTAAAGTCAATGCATCCATAAATCTTACAGCCGCATCTCGTCCACCTTTTATGCTAATTGAAACAACCCCACAACATCCATTTGGCATATATTTTTTTGCCAAATCAAAAGATTTATCACCTTCAAGATATGGATATGTAACACTTGCAATTTTAGGAGAATTTTTAAAATGTTTAGCAACTTTTAGAGCATTTTCAAAATATCGATCCATTCGAACTGGCAATGTTTCAATTCCAAGATTTAAATAAAATGCACTTTGAGCTGAAGGATAACATCCAAAATCTCTCATTAATTGAGTTCTTGCTTTAATTATATAGGCAGCATTTCCAAATTCTTTTTTGTAAGAAAGTCCGTGATAACTTTCATCAGGTTCAAACATATCAGCAAAATGACCATTTACTTTATTTGCTGCTTCCCAATCAAATTTTCCACTATCTATTATCACACCACCACATTGCAATGCATGTCCGTCTAAATATTTTGATGTCGAATGAATAACAATATCTGCGCCCCATTCAATTGGACGACACAAATATGGGGTTGCAAAAGTATTATCAACAATCAATGGAACACTTTTTTTATGTGCAACGCTTGCCCATCTTTCAATATCAAAAACTGTCATTGCAGGATTTGCAAGCGTTTCTCCAAATACACATTTTGTATTTGGTTTGAATGCTGCTAAAATTTCTTCATCTGTAGCAGTTGCTGGTAACCAAATTACTTCAATTCCAAGTTTTTTTAATGTCACACTAAATAAATTTACTGTTCCACCATAAATACAAGTACTTGAAATAAAACTATCCCCTGCAGAACATAAATTTAAAATTGAACACAATGACGCAGCCTGTCCACTTGATGTAAGCATTGCACCTACACCACCTTCCATATCGGCTAATTTCTTTTCAACCGCATCACAAGTTGGATTTGCAAATCTTGAATACATATATTCAGTTGGTTTATCAAATAATTCTGCAACATGATCGCAAGAGTCAAATCGATAAGTTGTACTTTGAACAATTGGTACAACACGAGGCTCACCGTTTTTTGGTGAATAACCTGAATGTAAACATTTTGTTTCAATTTTCATAATAATTTCTCCAAAATCAGTTTAGATTTGCAATATAGCCTAAAAACTGTTCTACAAAAAAACAGTATATTTTATTTGTCACGATTTTTCAATTATTTACGAAGTGAATCTATAAAAAATATCTTTCCTTTTATTTTATAATTTTTTCAATTTCTTCAGCGTATACAATAGAATAGCCTTTTTTCAAAATAGATTCTTTTTTTTCAGGTTCCAAAGTTCCTTCTAAAAATACTATATTACCCTTTTCTTTTAATCTTTCAACGATTACGCCTCCACCTTCGTAAATTCGTTTTACAATATTCAAAGCCCTTTCTAAATCTGAAAACACCTTTTTATTAATTTCAAACTTTTGACCTACATATATTTTTCTAATAGGATTTGGCGAACGCCTTGTATAAAAAGATTTAATTTTCGTCATCATCTCTTTTTTATATTTTCGTTCTTCAGCCTGATTTTGAATCTCTTCAGTAGAAACAAAATATTCTTTATAATTTTTCATAATTTGTTCTGGGGAAAGATTTTCTTTTTCACAGATTTTTTTAAAGACTAGCATTGTAGTCATTGCATCATCAACACTTTTATGAGATTCAAGATCTGTAATATCGCAATTTAAAAACTTTGCCCATTCAAATAACTTTTTCTTAGAATTAAAAATCTTTTCACATAATAATGCAACATCAAAAGCCCTATAATTTATAAATTCTTTATAATATCTTTCACAAGCACTATTTACATACCCAACATCATTACTTACTGCAAAACCAGCTACAAAACAATTTCCATTTGTAAATAACTTTTTCAATCGCTTGTAATAATACTCAAAATTTGGCTTACTTCTAAAATAATCTTTTGAATATGCTAATTGACAAGAATTTTTTGAGCTGAACAAATACCAATCAAATTCTGTTTCTGGATTCATTACAACATCTTCCGCTTCAATTATATTAAATTCATCATCTGTTAAAACATACCCTAAAGAACAAATCTTTCCGACTCCATCAAATATATTTGCACATTCACAGTCAAAGAATAAAAAAGTTTTATGTTCCATATCCAACTCCAAAAAAAATTTTAAAAAATTAACGCACTTCATAGGATACAACATTTTCTTGATTACTACAAATCACTTTACAAAAATGTTTACCTTTTTCCAATGGTAACTCTACCAAAAATGGACGCTCTACTCTTTTATAAAATTTATCATCTATAAAGATATCAATTTGATTTTCAGTTCCTCCAATTACTTCAAGAACTAAACTTTGATTGTGAATATTTTTTCCTGTATAAAAAACTGAATCATTTTGAGGAAATAAAATTTGTAATTTTTGATTCATTTTGCCTGACTGTATCAAAATCTCTTTACCTTCTAACAAAAGCCAACGCTGAAATATTTCTGGATAATATGTTTTAATTTGACCATCTTTATTTACATGCCAATCACATTTATCTCGAGTTTTTATTAAATCGTTATGAACATATTCATACACAATGTTCAAACATTTTTTAGAAGGTTTCATTCCTGATAGAGCACAAATTTTAAGCATTGAATAATTTTCAGGTTTTGAGAATTCCATGCTTTCCAATCCATCTTTTTCTTCAAGATAATCAAGTATAATTCTAGCCACGCTTGCAGGCAAAGAACTTCCAGTTGCAGCAACAACTGTTTCTCCAGAAAAATTTCCCATCCACACACCAACAGCATACCTAGGAGTTGCTGCAAGGGCTGTAATATTTTGAAATTGATTAGATGTTCCAGTTTTAAAAATCGATGGATATTTAGTTTTAAAAATTTCATTTTGTCCAAACCCAACTGATCTTGCATTTGCTTGAGACAAAAACGAACAAACAATTGCTGAAACATCTTTACTAAATGCTTGAATACAATTTCCAGTTCTATAATTTTCAGACTCTTTTTTCTGTTTAACAATCGTAGTATTTTTATAAAAAGAAGCACTCTTTTTTGCATATTCATCTTCAAAAAAATTCAAAGGAATATATTTTCCTTCTCTTGCAAAAACAGAAAAAGCATTTGTTAAATCGCACAAGGACATTTCAACTGAACCTAGAGCCATAGACAAACCTGCATCTTGAGATAACTTTTCGATATTTGAAAATCCAAGGATTTTTAATTTTTCGACATAAGATTCAATTCCAATTTTATTCAATAAATAAACCGCAGGTACATTCAAACTTGAACCTAAAGCAACTCGTAATCGAACCGGTCCATTAAATCTATTATTAAAATTTAAGGGATAATAATTATCAAAAAACATAGGAATATCCGGCAAAATATCTGATGGCCTGATGATTTTATCTTCCAATGCAGTTCCATATAAAAATGGTTTAACAGAAGAGCCTGGTTGAATTCTATTTATAACGCCATCATTTTGTCCCAAACTTTTTTCATCTAAAAAATTTTTACTTCCTACCCATGCTAAAACTTTTGCATTTTTTACATCCATCACAAAAACACTAATATTTGATATTCGATTTTCCTTTGCAAGTTCGATTGCATTTAATGCACATTTTTTTGAAAAATCTTGAATCTCTTTATCAAGAGACAAACATACTTCATATGGCCACTTAGATTTAAAAGTTTTTGTTTGATAAAAATTATTTTTTTCTAAATGATTTTCTTTTTTTAAATATTCAACAAAATGAGGCACATAAAACGGATGAGAATATATTTTTCTTGGTGCATAAATTTTTGGATTACGAGGTACTTTTACAAGCAATTCAAGTTCATCATTAGACAATTCATTTACATTTTTATTAAAATAAATTCGTGATGCAGAATTAATTCCTTCGACATTATTTCCAAATGGAATATTATTTAAATACAATTCGAGAATTTGAGCCTTTGAAAATCTAGCTTCAAGTTTTAATGCATAAAACAATTCTTCAATTTTATCCATTATCGAACGAGGTTTACTTACTTTGTAAAACTGAACATCATTCAGATAATTCATCTTTATCATTTTTGCAAGTTGCATAGAAATTGTAGAAGCACCACTAACTATTTTTTCCTCTTTACAATTTTGAATAAATGCCCTTACAACAGAAATTAAATCTATCCCAAAATGAAAATAAAATCGTTTATCTTCTGCATTAATAAATTTCTCCTTTACATTGTCATTAATATTTTCCAATGGCAAAAATTCTCGACGCAAACCATTTTTTAACGACAACACTTGAAGTAAATTCTTTTTATTATCGAAAATCCTTGTACTATAATTACGAGATAAAAAAAAATCCAATTCTTTATACGGTAAAAAGGCAAATATAAAATGAATTATTGTAAAACTGGCTACAATTAAAACAACCAGTTTTACAAAAGAATATTTTCGTTTCATCTGTTTATTCATTATTTTATGATGAACAAGTATCCATTTGAACGACCATAGTATTCAGGCTCATACATACATTCACTTAATACCGGTGGTGTTGGATAAACACCTTTTCTAACTGCACGAATAGAAAATTTTTCTACCACAGTTCCTGCATTCATATCATTAATAAAATATTGTGCCTCGTTGTCATAAAAATATTCATAACCCGAATTATAATAATTATCATCAAAATCTTCATAAACATCTAAATGAGCTTTTAACGATGTATCAATAATTTCAGCCCCAGAAGGAATTGGAATCCTAATTGCAACAAAGTTTTTTTCTTTTGGCGTAAAAATAGTTGTTTCGACTTTATATTCTTTTCCTTGTTCAAGAATAATAACTTTATCTTCCGGAGAAAGAGGTTTTACAATATTTCCATCCATATCATAAATCGTATAACTCACTTCAAACCCAACATCTTTTGCTTGAATAAGTTCATCAGGAAGTGCATACTTCATCAAAGCTGTATAATAAAGTGACCCCTTACCAGATTTTTCAATTTTTAAATCTAAAACTTTATTGCGAGAAACATTTTTTAACTTTTCATTTTCAAAACTAATTGTTTGTACTTCTGGCAATGCTCCTAATCCTTCAAATGATTTTTTCATCAATTGAATTTTTTTTGAACCATCTTTAATTATAGCATTTGCAACAAAATCAAGATTTTTCAAATTACGATTTTTTATCATTACAGAAATCGATTCAAAAACTTTTGCAGTTGTTGCAGTACTTTGCCAATAACCTTTTTTCTGTTCTTGTAACAATGTAAATAAAATTTTATCAACTAATTCATCAGATGGATTTAATTCAACAAAAAGTTGAAGCATACATGCTAAGCCTTCAGATTCATTATCATACATTCCATAAAAATATTTTCCATTATCATGATAATAATTTTTAAATACATCAATAGAAATACTTCTTGTCTCTTTTTTAATATATCGTTCAATTATAGAAGCAATTTCTTTTGCCTTAACAATATCGCCATTATAAAAATATGCCAAGCCAACATAAGAAAGCTTTGTTAAAGAAAAATCTTTCTCATCTTTTATTTTGTTATAAATTGAATCTAGAATGTTATTTAAATCTGTAAAATTAAATTTACTAAAAATATAACATGCATAAGCAACAATAGGATTATTTGTTTCTAATTTTGTAATTTCATTTACAATATACGATTTAAGTTTTTGAGCATCATATCCAATTTCACTTTCTGTAAATCCATTTCCCAAAGCCAAGTAATAAACATGAAGCATTCTTAAAGACACAAAGAAACTTGGAATTCTAGAGTCTGGCCAATAACCAAATCCTCCATTTGGGATTTGATTTTTTTTCATCTCTTTGAAAAAACTTAATATTGTAGTTCTCGGATTTGTAATTTTAGACTTCATTCCTAATGCATCAATATTATCCTTAAAAAGGAGCAACGGAAGTATTCTAGACGACTGTTGTTCAATACATCCATATGGATAGTCAAAAACATATTCTACAGATGAATTCAATAATCCTAATTGAGTTGCATCTAAAGTAAGTTTTAATTCTCCTTTTCCATCTTGACACCAACTTGGAATTACAATCTTTTCAGTACGTGATAGATTTTCTGACTTCTTAAACTGCGAAGAACCTACAACTCCTGTCGTGCCAAATGTTTCATAAGTATAAGGTTTTTCAATGTAAAGTCTTGATATCAATGTCTCATCTAATACTTTAGATTGAACTTTATAAACTAATTCAACATTTCCTTTAGAAACTGCAGCAACATTAAAATACACAGGCTTCGTTTCTCCCGCTGCAACAGCAACTACAGTTTCATTATCTCCATCAATAAACGCCTCGCCTTTTTCTGTTACAATTCCCTTTTCTTTATCCTCTTCATAATCATCTTCTGGAACACGAACAGACATTTGTATTTTAATTTCTTGCTCCTTATCAGTGAGGTTTGTAACTATTACACCAGCTTCTGCTGTATCTCTTGTTCTCATACGGCGAGGCTGTACAGATTGTACATTGATAGGATTCTTTGCTGAAACTTCACTTTCCTCCAATCCAAATAAATTATTTACCACACCAAATGCTGTTATACGATAAGTTGTAAGAGAATCGGGTAATTTAAATTTTACCTTTGCTTTTCCTTTTTTATCTGTAATTATTTCAGGTTCAAAATATGCCGTTGGTCTAAAATCACTTCGCTGGGCTCCACGAGAATTTTTCCTCTTTACTCCTGCAGACTCTGCAGCATCTGCAAACCCCTTATCCCCTCCTTGAAGAGATGTTACTTTATACAAAATTGGATTCATCAAATTATATCTTGAATCAAGTCCATCAACTGTTAAAGGATAATACCTTTTGTTATAAAAAATTTGACGAGGATCATTTACATGATAATCAATTAAATCTATTACTGCTCGATCAACCACCATCAATGTAACTTCAGCATCTGATAATGGGCTACCATTTTTAGACGCTTCGACTTCAATAGTCATTTCTTCACCAGGTAAGTATTCTTCTTTGTCTGTTTTTATTTTTATATCAAATGAAACATTACTTAAATCAATATTCAGTGCAGTAACACCATAACAACCTTGTGGTTTTCCAAAATCTTTTTCGTTAGGCTTAATTGGAGGTTCTTGAGTTCTTCCGGAACATGCTGCAATTGAAACATACACGATTGGCAAATAATCTTCTTTAATTGGTATTTGAATTTGCGAACAAGAACCTTTTATATGTTTAATTTCACTATATAGAATTGAATCTCGCTCAACTGTTATTAAATAATCACCTTCTGCCAATGGAGATTTCAACAGCAAAGTTGCAATTTCCCCAGGCTTATACAAATCTTTATCTGGTTCAATATTAATCATACGTGAAGAATCAAAATCAAACCAATAATAATCTATTCCTGTTACATAAAAACTTTTTTGAGTTTTAATTACATTATTTTTATTATCTTTAGATTTTAGTGAAACAATATAACAACCTGATTTTTTAGGCTCAAATGAAATTTTTCCTGTTGAAGATTTTTCAATTACACCAGATGCAACCTTTTCGTCTTTTCTTTCCCATCGAGAAACAAGTTCGTCTCCTGATTTTACATTTACATATTCCCAATTTTGACGAATAATTTCATATTCAAAATTTTCTTTGACTTGAGTAACATCTGTAACTGTTCCATCAATATTAAATAATTTAAAATTTATATCTACATTTTCATTTGTTTTAGGAAATGACTTTTCAAAGTTCTTCTGAATTCCTATATAAAATAATCCAGGGTGAACAATTTTACTTTTACTTGAAGAAAATATTTGATTTGAAACATCAACAACTGATGTATCTACTTTAATTTCACAAGTAGCACCTTCTATATCAAAAACAGGTTTATAATTTATTTCCACAGTTCCATTTGACGAAAGTTTTCCATTTTGCTGATAAACATTTTCTAAACTTGAATTTTCTATTGGACCAAAAACATAATTTCTTGCATCAATTGAAGGAGGTGTAAAACTTACTGTCGATTTATATACATTTGAATTATAATCTGCTCCTACTAATGCACCACCTGCAAGATACGAAGCTTCTACAAAAGCATTGACAGTATCTCCAAGATGCAATTCCCCATCCGGAATTGATGTCATAACTTGAAATTTTGCTTTTTCAAAATATGAAACTTTAATTCGTTCAGAATAAACATATTCATCATTTAAAAATATTTTAATAGAATAATTTCCAGGTTTTAAATCTTGTGGTAAATTAAACTCGTTTGAAAATGAACCACTTTTTGAAACTTTTCCACTTACAGGTTCAAGAATTATTTCATCAGAATTATAATCTGACACAAATTTACAAGTATATTTTCCTTTTGGTATTTTTAGACCATCTTTTGTTAACTCTCTTGTTATTCCTTTAAATTTAATTTTTTCACCTGGCTTATATAATCCTCGATCAGAAAATAAAAACGCAAGAGATTTCTTTTTAAAAGATTCAGTTATTCCATCGTAATTAATATTTGAACGCCATCTTTCATGACCTTGAATATGTGAGAATATTTTATCATCACCTTTTTCAACATATATTACAGGATTTTTTAATGCATATTGTTGTTGCATATTAGGAATAGTCAAAACTGCCATTCCAGATTCATCCGTATACCCAGTCGCAATAGAAGAACCAAGTATTTTTTGAATACTTTCAGAAGAATGTATCAACTGTGAATTTTCACACAAACAAACCTTTGCTCCACTTACAGGTTCATTGGTAGAAAGAGATCTTACCATTACGATTGCTTTATCATAGGCAATACGACTTGTTACACCCAAATCTGTTACTTGAACTACTAACCATTCTGAATGATTTGTAAATTTGTATACTTCAGAATGATTCCATTCATTCCATTGTTCAAAATCTGCTACATAACGAATTCCTACAAATCCAAATCCATTATCTAAGTATTCAGACAAATCAATTTCTTCATAATATTTTTTATTATCTATTTTACAATTAAGCTGTTTTACATCTTCACCTTCGACATAAAGCAAACCTGCAAATGGATTAGAAAGTTTTTTTACACTGTACTTACCAGATTTAAGATTTTGATATTCCAAAATCACTTTAGATTGATACTTCGCCTCAAGAATTTTATCTCCTGTCTCACTCAAAGAAATATATCCGTCTTTATTTGGAATAAAAACATCTTCTACAATTTTTTCTGACAACTTTTGAGAATATTTATCCGTTAAGTTTTTTAAAATTTCTATTTTATATTTTTTTCCCCGCTCAAAAGGAACTTTTACTAATTCAAAACCTTTATAAGACTCTTCTATATTTTCATCTTTTATTTCAACATAAGGAATAATTTTGATATTATTTTTTACACTCTTTTTATCGATATCGTGATTGAATTCAAATTTTATTTTGCCATTAGTATCAATTCGATATTCATCATATTTTAACGGTTTTAATGAATAATAATCATAAACTTTATTATCATTATTTGCCACAATTTTTATTCGCTGATTAGGTGAAATTTTGCTTAAAATTTTTATATAATGATAATTTGATTTTTCTGTTGAAACATATTTATGTACATTTTGATCATATTTTGCAGGAATTGTTTCATACTTTACTTCAACATCATCAACATAAACTTTTATATTATCATAAAATGAATTTGCCGAAACTTCTGAATTTAACGAAACAGATGCAAAATTTGCATATTCCAATGGAACTCCAGAATCATCAGAAAAATATCTATTAGCCGCTAATTCACTTCCGCCAGAAATATATCTTACTCTTAACTCTTCTGCTGTTGTAGTAAAAACCAAGTCTCCTGAAATTTTAACACCGTCAAAACTTTTTAATTTTTCATTTACACTAATTGTATAAACTTGAGAATTATCTAATTGTACTTTTGGAATAAAAGAAATTTGTCTAGTTCCACTAAATTTATATACACCTTCGACCTTTGGAAAAATTGTAAAATAATCTTCACCCTTAATTTTACTTTCATCAAGTCCAAGCTTTCTAATTGGTAAATTAAAAGAAACATAAAATTCAGGATATTCTAAATCAGCAGGAATAACTTTCTGAGGACCCCAATCTGTTACAATAAATTCTGCTGTCTTATCATTTGAAACATTTTCCTCTTCACCCATAAAAACAGTTTGTAATGCTGTCATAGCATCAGAAAGATTTATATTAAAAATATTATAATCAGTTTTTAATTTTTTTAACTTTTGAATATCAGGATTCGATGATTTTTCCAAACTGTCTCGAGATTGCTTTTTTAAATTGATATTATAACTTGCCAAAACGGCTTTTGCATTACTATTTGTAATTTTCACTTCCCCTTTTTGATTAGAATCCTCTTTGCATCCCAAAACACAAAACAAGGTAATTAAAACAGCAATACATTTTTTTAACATTATCTTTCTCCTAATTTTATTCTACACATATAAAATAATTAATTATAGAAAAGTTAACACTTTTTTATACATTTTTCTATATTTTTTTTACAAATAGCACTCTTATTGAGTTTAATATACATAGAATCATTACTCCAACGTCTGCAAAAATTGCAGTCCACATATTACTCAACCCAATAGCACCTAAAACAAGACAGACAAATTTTATAAATAAAGCAAAGATAATATTTTGGTAAACAATTTGAATACATCGTTTTGCTATTTTTATACCCTGAACTACTTTCAATGGACTATCATCCATTAAAACAATATCACTTGCTTCAATTGCAGCATCACTTCCAAGAGCTCCCATCGAAATACCCACATCAGCTCTTGATAAAACGGGAGCATCATTAATTCCATCTCCAACAAAAGCAACCTTTTCTGAAGGAGCTTTATTTTTTATAAAATCCTCCACTATGCTCACTTTATCTTGTGGAAGTAAATTAAAAAAAACATCATCAAAATCAAGTTGTTTTGCAACTAACTTTGCAACAGATTCTGTATCTCCTGTTAACATTACATTTTTTTTGATTCCATTTTTTTTCAGCTTATCAATTGCTTGTTTTGAATCATCTTTTATTACATCCGCAATGACAATATGCCCTGCATACTTTCCATCAATTGCAATATGAACAATTGTTCCAACACTATGGCATTCTGCAAATTGGATATTTTCTTTTACCATCAATTTTGAATTTCCAATCAGAACACTTTTTTCATCTACGATTGCAAAAATTCCATGACCACTAATTTCTCTAACATCTTTAACTCTAGTTTTATCAATTTCTTTTCCATAAGCCTTGATCAAACTTTTGCTTATTGGATGAGTTGAAAAAGATTCTGCAAGAGCTGCAATTTCTAACAATTTTTCATTTTCAATTTTATTATGATGAATTCCACTTACTTCAAAAACTCCTTTTGTAATTGTTCCTGTTTTATCAAATAAAATATATTTTACTTTACTAAGAGTTTCCATGTAATTTGAACCTTTCACAAGAATTCCTTTACTTGAAGCACCACCAATTCCTGCAAAAAAAGTTAAAGGAATACTAATTACCAAAGCACAAGGACAACTAATAACTAAAAAAGTCAAACCTCGATAAATCCAATCATTCCACATCGATTCCATATTAAAAAATTGCTGAACAATTGGAGGAACAACCGACAATGCTAAAGCACAAAAACAAACAACTGGTGTATAGTATCGTGCAAACTTTGAAATAAAATTTTCTGACTTTGATTTTTTAGAACTTGCATTTTCAACCAACTCTAAAATCCTCGAAGCTGTAGACTGACCAAATTCTTTTGTTGTTTTAACTTTAATCAATCCAGAATTGTTTATACAGCCACTTGAAACTTCATCTCCTTCTTGAACCTCACGAGGAATACTTTCTCCTGTAAGAGCTGACATATTCAATGAAGTTTGACCTTCAATAATAATTCCATCTATAGCAACTTTTTCTCCAGGCCGAACAATCATTATTGAACCAACTTTGACAGAATCTGGCTCCACAACCTTTGCAGTTCCATCTTCCATTAAAATAGTCGCTGAATCCGGTCGGATATTCATCAATTCAGAAATATTTTTTCGACTTTTACCAACTGCAATACTTTGAAACAATTCACCGACTTGGTAAAAAAGCATAACTGCGACACCTTCAATATTCTCGCCTAATACAATAGCACCAACAGTAGCAACTGCCATTAAAAAATTTTCATCAAATGGTTTTAAATTTTTTATACCATTTAACGCTTTTAACAAAATATCATAACCAATTACAAAGTATGGAACAAAAAATAAATAAAATTTAATTCTCTCATTCAACGGAATAAAAGAAATAATTACCATTAAAATAAAAGATAAAATAATTCGATAAAATACCTTTTTTTGCTTCTTGGTCATAGATTCTCCTGTTAATTAAAATTTATTTTTTTACATTACAAAACTATAAAATTTTAAAATTCAATCTCACAATCTCTTTCAACTTTCTTACAATTTTTTAATACATCTTTCATAACTTTTTTTCATCAACATTCTCTGCAAATTCAACAGTCATTTTTAACATCATAAAATTTACAGTTGCATTTACAACGCCACTTGTTTTTTTAGCAGCTTCTTCCATAAGGTTTGCACAATTTGCACAATCCACTTCAATGTTATAAGTTTTTTTCATTTTTATTCTCCTAATATAATTTTTTAAAACTACAATAATAAACTTTATTTCTAGAAATCAAGATTATTATTTTTCTTCATTAATATGAGTTAACCCACATTCCATAATCATAGCAACATGGTTATCATCAAGTGAATATTTTACTTCCTTTCCTTCTTTTGTTCCTCGCACCAACTTTGCACTTCGAAGAACTCTCAACTGATGAGAAACTGCCGAAATACTCATACCAAGAATTTCAGATAACTCACTAACATACAAATCTTTAATCTCAAGACAACTTATAATTTTTGCACGTGTTGCATCTGCAAAAACTTTAAACAATTCAGCTAAATCAGAAATTGTTTGGTCATCTGGAATTTTTTTTAATACAGATTTTATCAATGGTAATTCTTTTTTATTTTCTGCCATTCTAACCTCAAAATAATATTATTTATTACAATTGAACAATCATTCAACTATAACAAATAATACA
>JAZUSR010000200.1:0-28168 GCA_045606765.1 Treponema sp. | reverse complement strand
AACATCGTTTACTTTAAAAACATATTTGCCGTTATCATTTTCATACACAGGGTTATAAAGTCTAGCAATTGTTTTATACTTTGAGACATCAATAGTATATAATCTTTTGCGATATAAGAAAATTTGCTTACGCCCATCTGATACATCTGATATTAAGGAATAATCTTCAATTTTAAAAATATTTTCAAAATTTTCTGCTAGAGATTCATCTTTTTCTATATTCAACCAACTTGGAGAAGTTTTTAAATAAGCCTTATTGAAATATATTTCATTAAAAGAATCCTTAATTTTTATAATTTCATCATTAGTCAAAATTGAACCAAGATTATCCGGAATAATAATTGTTTTCTTTTCTTCATCAAAAAGACCATGAGATTTTAAAATTGATTCAATTCTAGAAATTTGATTTTTTACAGGAAATGACATCAAATTCCATGGAGAAAACGCTGCAAACAAAGATAAACAAATAAATGCAACATAAATAAATCTATAATTCTTTCCACTTCTAAAAACAGTTAAGAAAATAAAGATAACAGAAAAAATAATATAAAGTAAACTTGCATATCTTACTGAAGTGTAACCGTAAGCATTAATTCGTATCCCAAAAGAATAACACTGTAATAAAACAAGTGAAATAAGTGGTATAAATCCATATTTATAGAAAAAATCTATCACCTTTTCGCCTTTGTAGCTTCCCAATGAAAGATAAAAAAACAAGTACAAAATTGTGGCAAAAGAAACAAACCAGTTAATTTTACCAACAGGCATTTGCTTAACAACTAAACTTTTAATTAAATACAAATACAAAACCAAAAGTAAAATTAGATACAAAGAAAATAAAACTTTTTTTACTATAACCGTAAAAACTTTCGTAATTGAAATCTGATCTCCTTTTCTAGTAAAATATGCAACAAAAAAATTAAAAAACGAAATAATGCTAGAACTTGAAAGCAAAACCAAATACCAATCATTATCAAGACTAATAAGCAAAGTTTCAAAAGCCCAAAATACAATCATCACACCAGAAACAAAACAAAAGCACAAAATAAAAGAAACAATCAAAGAATTAATAAAATTAGGAATTAAACACTCAAAACTTTGACTCTTAGACAAAATTAAAAGAGAGCCCACAAAAAGTGAAATCAAAATCGCATAATATCTACAAATAAAATAAGGAGAGTCAATATCAACACAAAAAATAAATAATAATAACGAAATTACAAACACAAAAGCTTGTACAAACAAACTGATAAAACGACTTTTTTTCTCCACAAACTTATCTTTAAGAAAATATTCAAAACCAAGAGTAAGAAAAAAAGATAAAAAGATTTGTAACATAAGAGCAAATAACATTTTCGATACTAAATTAGAATCAGAAAAGTTATTTATAATTTGAATTCCGTTAACAATTGAAAAAGTGACTGAAGAAATTGCAACAAACAAAAAACGTCCTAATTGTTCACACAATAGTTTATAAAGTTGTTTAAAAATATTCATATAAAGAGTCTACTATATTGCAAAAGCTTTCGTCAACAATTACAAAAAAGTACACAAAAAACAAATGAATGCTTTTTGATGTCTAAATACAATCTTTTTGCAATCTTTTGAGTATTTTTGCATTACATTGACCGAAATTTGAAGTTATTTTCAACAAAAAAAATGATATTTTTATTAAAGAGCTACAGAAACAACTTTACTAAAAATTACAAATATAATTTTTAGTTTTTACAGATTAATAATCTGCGTTGCTTTTTTTTAATCTGTAAAATACCGTCATCTTTGGCTCGCCGTTAATGTGGATTTTTTTAAGGAGGACGAAATGGAATTAAGATTTTTTTACTGTAAACACTGTAAAAAAATTATTGCAATGGTAAAAGATTCAGGTACACCTACAATTTGCTGTGGAGATGAAATGATTGAATTAATACCATCTGCAACAGACGGAGCTGTTGAAAAACATGTCCCAATAATTCGAGTAGAAGGAAATTTAGTAACTGTAACAGTCGGTTCTAAAAATCATCCTATGGAAGCACAGCATTACATCGAATGGATTTTACTTCAAACAAATCACGGGATTCAGAAAAAATGGTTAAAACCAGGACAAGAACCCAAAGCTGATTTTGCAATTTTCACTGGAGAAAAAGTTGAAGCGGCATATGAATATTGTAATATTCATCAACTTTGGAAGAGTGATTCTATAAAAAAAATCAGTTAAAAAAGTTTTGAACAAAGTCAATTTTGAAATTTGTTCTACGATTTAAAAAAGTTTATTAAAAAACATCCATTTAAAAAAGTAAAAAAAAACTTGAGCCTAATTTGAAGCTTCTTAAAAAAGAGGCTTCAAAAATCGCTCAAGTTTTTTTTTATAAATTTAATCGATTAATCAACTCATCAATTTTTTAGATATGATTAAATCTTAGTACATTCCACCCATATCAGGCTGTACAGGAGCTGCAGGCTTTGGTTCTGGAATATCTGTAATAGCACATTCTGTTGTAAGCATTGTTGCGGCAATTGATGCAGCATTCATTAATGCAGAACATGTAACTTTTGCAGGGTCAATAATACCAGCTTCCATCATATTTACCCATTCAGCAGTATATGCATTGTAACCAATACCTTTCTTTTCTTTTTTAGCTTTATCTGCAATAACTGCTCCATCCACACCTGCATTGTCTGCAATCTGACGAATTGGTTCTTCCAATGCACGACGAACAATTTTATAACCTACTTTTTCATCTTCAGTAAGATCTTCAGGTATTGTTTCAAGTACTTTTGCAGCTTCAACAAGTGCAAGACCACCACCAGAAACGATTCCTTCTTCAAGAGCAGCTTTTGTAGCAGCAATTGTATCTTCTACACGGAATTTCTTTTCTTTCATTTCTGTTTCAGTTGTTGCACCAACATTAATTACAGCAACTCCACCTGCAAGTTTTGCAAGTCTTTTTTGAAGTTGTTCTTTATCATATGTTGAAGTAGTTTTTTCAATCTGAGCTTTAATTTCAGCAACTCGATCTGAGATTCCTTTTTTAGTTCCTGCGCCACCAACAATTGTAGTATTATCTTTATCAATTTTAACTGATTTCGCACGACCAAGCATCGGAATTTCTGTTGATTCAAGTTTAAATCCTAATTCTTCAGAAATAACCTGACCACCTGTAAGAATTGCAATATCTTGAAGCATATCTTTTCGTCGATCCCCAAATCCAGGAGCTTTAACTGCACAACATTTAATAGTTCCACGAATCGAGTTTAAAACCAAAGTTGTAAGAGCTTCACCATCAACATCTTCTGCAATAATTACTAAGGCACGACCTTCATTTGCAACTTTTTCAAGAATAGGAAGTAACTCTTTCATTGAAGAGATTTTTTTGTCATGAATCAAAATGTATGGTTCATCAAAACTTGACTCCATTCTATCTCTGTCGTTTACAAAATATGATGAAATATATCCACGGTCAAACTGCATTCCTTCTACAGTATCAACAGTTGTGTCCATGTTTTTTGATTCTTCAACAGTAATAACACCGTCTTTTCCTACTTTTTCAATAGCATCAGCAAGCATTTTACCAATTTCAGGATCATTATTTGCCGAAATTGTTGCAATATGAGTTACATCATCAGTTCCTTTTACAGGTTTAGAATTTTTCTTTATTTCTTCAATAGCAACTTTAACAGCTTTATCCATTCCTCGCTTGATTCCAATTGGAGTCATTCCAGCTGCAACAGATTTAAATCCTTCACGAACTAATGCATAAGCTAATACAGTTGAAGTAGTAGTTCCATCACCTGCATCATCGTTAGTTTTTGCAGCAACTTCGCGAACAAACTGAGCACCCATGTTTTCATATGGATCTTGAAGTTCAATTTCTTTAGCAACAGAAACACCATCTTTTGTAATAGTTGGGGCACCATATTTTTTATCAAGCATAACCATTCGACCACAAGGTCCCAATGTAACTTTTACAGCTTCTGCAATCTGCTGTGCTCCAGAAAGTAATTTTTTTCTAGCATCTTCATTAAATAACAACTGTTTTGCCATTTTTCTAAAAGCTCCTTTTATATAAAATCTCGTTTAAAAATGAACTAAACGAGATTATTTTTTTTCTATATAATAAGATATAAAAAAATTAACTAAATGGCAATAATTATTAAGACTTTTTTCTATATTGATGATATACATATTATATGAAAGAAAATTTTAAAAAACGAAAATCTATTATTATTTTTTATTTATTTGGAATTTTAACTTTCCTTACCATTCTTACTATAAAATTTTATACTCGCCCAAAACAAAATTTTACTTTTGACGCAGCTTATTATTGGACAAATAATCAATATCAAGACAAATTATGGCTTTACGAAGAATTACCATCAGGACACAAATATCATTTATACGTACCGGAAAAATTCAAAAATAATAAAAACTGTGAACAAGCAAAACTTCCTTTAATTGTTGTTTTTCATGGTTCTGATGAAAAAGGTAAAGCTCTTTCAAAATATGGTAGAATTTTCTTAGATAAAAAGTTTCAATCTAAAATCAATCCAAATGGAGCGGCCGTCTTAGTTATTCTTTCAAGAATAAATTATTTTACAGATACAGCTAGCACAAGTTTACTAATTCAAAATATTTGCTTAAAAAACAAATGTATAGACAAATCTAACATTATAGGTTACGGATTTTCACAAGGAGCCAAATTTGTTGTTGAACTTGCTTGTCATGACCCAAGTCTTTTTAGAGGAGTGGCTTCCGGAAGTGGATTTTACCAAATTAAATTGAAAGAATTGCTAAAAGTTTTACCTATCCAATTTTATTCAGCAATTTCAAAAAATGATAAAGGTATTTACGAACAAGGTCATAAAACTGGAAAACTATGCAGTTTTTTTTGCAAAAATTCTCGCTATGTTGAATATGAAAATCGTTGGCATTTTTGGATTGAACTCAATGATAAAACCGGTAAAAAAAACAGAGATGGTTCTGAAGAAACCTTTTTGGATTGGATTGTAAAAGTTGCACAATAATTTTAATTTTAATTTTAATTTTAATTTTAGTTTTAGTTTTATTTTTAAATCTCCTTTTTTATCCTTTTAACTTCCTTGAATTGAAATATTTTTTTTACTATAATTTTTTTTATGGAAAATAAAATTATAATCTACACAGATGGTGGTTGTTCAGGAAATCCAGGACCTGGAGGTTGGGGTGCCGTAATTCTTGCTGATAACGAAGAACTTTGTCTTTCTGGTGGAGAAAAAAACACAACTAACAATCGCATGGAATTAACTGCTGCAATTTCTGCTCTTACAACAATCGTAAATAATTCAAAATATCAAAACCGAACTATTACTCTTTTTAGTGATAGTCAATATGTAAAAAACGGAATCACTTCATGGATCACAAATTGGAAAAAAAATGGTTGGAAAACTGCCGCTAAAAAACCTGTTCTTAACCAAGATTTGTGGCAAAAGTTAGATTCACTAAATAATACTCTTTCAATTGATTGGAACTGGGTAAAAGGGCATGCAGGAATTAAATATAATGAAATGTGCGATAGTCTTTGCCAAAAAGAAATAGCAAAATTTATGTAAGTTTTTTTTATTCATTTATTTATTTGTGGAATATTTTTAAAAATTACATATGAATAAAATATGAATAAACAATCGTTTTTAACTTTATCGCTTTTATCATTTTTTTTATTTCTATCAATTAGCGTTACATCTTGCAGTTCACCATTATCATTTGATAGAAAGGAATCAATTAAAATAACTTTTCCAAGTTGGCCATCAGAACAAAATGACTATCCAACTTTAACAGAATGGAAAATTGTTTTAACTAATAAATTTGGTTCTACAATTATTCGAAAACCTGCATCAGATACTTCAATCTGTCTATCAACACAAAAAGATGAACTTTCATCTATTCTTATTTATCCTATTACAACATCAGAATATTTTTACCCAGCAGGATGTGTCTATCCAGCTGACTTTTTAACCACCAAATCTATAGTAGCAAAATGGAATGATGGAACATATGCTCAAATTGTAAAAAAATGCATCGAACAACCAAAGTTTTTAGAAAATGAAAAAACACTTTTGGCATTCAACTGGGAAAAATTAAAAGCATTGATTAATGAAAACGAAAAAAAAAGTTTTGATAACTTTTTTTCTTCACTAGAAAACAATTTTGCCAACAACTTAATTGACTCTGTCCAAACAAGTTATAATCTTCAAATTGAAAAATTAATTCCTCAAATATTTAATCCTAATCAAAGAATAACATTAAAATATGATGAAACAATTTCCTTCAAGCCAAAAAAAATTTTTAATATTCCGATTCAGCAACAAGACACTCTTCTTTGTAGTTATATTCCATTAAATAATCTATACAAAAAAAATGGCTACTTTACAATTCCCAAAAAAAATCAGGATTGCACAATAGCCCTTTTTTATAATAATAATTTTTTATACTTTCACCATAAAGATATAGAATTCTAAATTAAAATTACTTTTTAATAATTTTAACAGAATATCCAGGTAACACAACCATATCTTCTGAATCAAGCGAAACAAAATGAACGTTTTGTTTAAACCAAATTGCTCCTGAACCAACTTGATCTTTTGAATCATTGTAAATTTTTACTTTAGTACTTCCATCATTACGAACCTCTGCTTTAGACAAAGAACTAAATTGAACTACAATATCACCAGATGAAGATGGTGTTAAAATAATTCCATCAACTTTTGCAACTTTTGAATAAGAATCTACTAACACAGATGTATATCCAAATGCATTTTTCAAAACAGATAATTCATTTTTATAAGATTCATTTTCAATTGCTAACTGACGATTTTCAGCCTTTACAGAATTAATTACAGTAGCACTTGTAGTTGCCAAGCCTGAAACCATATCGTAAATTAATTTTTGTTCAGAACTTAAAATATTTACCATACTATTCGAAAAAGGAATTGTTTCTGCGTAATTATTCAAACTTACATAGTCCTCATATTTTTTTTGAACATTTTTCAATTCCTGAATAAATTGATCTTCGATAAAATTCATCGACTGAGTATAATCCAAAGGAGTAAAAACATCTGAACTTGTTTTTCCTGATGCAGATTGAACAATAGAATTAATTTTCAAATCTTTTACAACAGGGTCAAGCTTTGAAATCTGTGATTGATAATAATTAGTAATATCATTTACAGCAGTTCGTTTTTCTTTATAACTTTGCTCCTGATTTTCTTGCATTTTAGTTTTTAATTCTGCAATTTGATTTTCATAATCTTCAGAAATTTTTGTCTTTTCAATTTCATGAACTTGTCGCTCAGAATCCATCTGTTTTTCCCACTCTTGGGCTTTTTCCACATTAGCACTATCAAAACTTTTTAACTGCTGTTCATACTGTTTTAATTCCAAATCTGCTGCAACAATTTTTTCATCATATTCAGCATGAGCAGCTTTTACAGCTTTAGAATAATTTTCATAAACACGCTGTTCTCGAGCTTGTCTATTCTTTTTTGAAAGTCCTAATCTACGGATATAATTTAAATCAGCATCCCGTGTTCTAGTTGCATGAGATAATTTTGTATCTAATCCAGCTTGTAATTCAGCTTTAGTCTTAGACGCTTTCTCATATAAATCTTGAGTTTTTGAAAGTGCATCAAATAAATTGCGCAAATTCAAATCTTCAAATGCTTCAAGAGTAACATCGACCTTATTTGATGAATTTATAATTTTTTTAATAACAAACCATGAAACAAATCCAACTGTAAGAACTGTAATTGTTAAAACAATCCATACAAAAAGATTTCTATTCTTTCTTGTTTTTCCGTATTCTTTTTCAAGGTCATATGTTATTACTTTTTTCTTTTGACGAAGAGGAATCAATTCTTCTTGCAAAAAGAGTAAAACATCACTCTTTTTTTCTTCTTCCATTTCCAATACTATTTTGTTGTCATTGTCCATATTCCACTCCATTTAGCTGGTGCACTTTTACGACCCATTCTTTCAAGGAAAACTTCGCAAACATCATGATCACAGTCTTTAAATTTCTTTCTAGCCTTACTCCAGTCACCTTTATAATAAGCTTCAAGACCATCTTTAAATTTATCAAACTTTTCAATAACAATACTGGCACTTTGTGCATAAGTATCAACAGGGAAATAAATCTTTTTACCTTTTGTTTTTCCTTTTACTTGAACAGTATCGATTTCATAGAATTTGTATCTTGTTGAAACATTTTCAACTTCATCCTTAATGTATTCAGAAACAATTACAGGCAAGTGATAAATTCTAGTCAAACCCTCCAAACGACTTGAAGAATTTACATTATCACCAATTACAGTATTAGCCATATGTTCATCAGAACCAATATTTCCGTAAAAAACATTCCCACCGTCAATACCAACACCAATGTCGAGTAAAACTGCTTGATATACTCTATCTTCAGCGGCTGTCAATCTACGAGTTTTTTCAATTTCTTTTCTTCGTTCAATCATTTTATCACGAAGCTCAGCAGTTACATTTGTAATTTCCCATGCCGCTTCGATAGCTTTCAATGATTTAGAACTTCCAGACACTTCAGTACCAAAAATTGCCAAAATAGCATCTCCGATAATAGAACCTACAACACCTGTAGCCTCATGAACCGAATGAATTACTTTATTATAGTGAACGTTCAAAACATCAATAATTTCATTTCCTAAAGTTTCCGTTCGATATGTAAAACTTTTAATATCAGAAAAAAGAATTGTTAATTCACGTTGTTTTCCTTCAAGAGTAATTGCATGATTTGAATAGGCCTTATTTACAACATCTTTAGAAACAAATTTTTTGAATGTATTAAGCAAATTATTTACGGACACAGAAAGAGAATTAAACGAAGCAGCAAGATATGTAATATCATCATTTGGAGCATCATCAATATTAATTACTTCCAATTGCTGTCTCTGTTGCATATCATACAAACTGTTCGTAATTTTTTTAATATTAATTAATACCCGTTTTAACATTGATAAACCAAGAAACAAAAATACCGCGGTCAAAACTAAAATAATTCCTGCAATAATTCCAATGACAGTATACATTTCTTTTCTACTGTCCGAAACAGATTCTGCACGAACAAAGTAACAATTCCAATCATTTTGATATTTGTAAACACCAAAAAATTCTTGTTTTCCCAAAGAAAAAGAAATAGTACCTTGATCAACTGATTTATCAAAATCTTCATTCATCTTGTCTAAAACTTTTTTATCAGTAAAATTTTCAAATTTTAAAGTTGAATTTTTACTAGCAAAAAACAACATTTTTCCAGTTCGGTCAAAAGCAAAAGCACAACTATTGGGTTGTTTAAATCCTGTAAAGGAAACTTTTTTTAAAGATTCCAAACTTTTATCTTTTTCTTTTGAATAGGAATAAATCTGATATTGATTTCCCGCAGCAATATAAATTTCTTTTAATTGATTAACAATTAACTGATTTGTTAAATCTTGTTTTTGACTATGAGAAAGAGAAATCGACAAAAAGTTTGTCATAAAATTAGATAACAATATAAGAATAATAAAGATTGAAAGAATCTTCGCAGAAATAGGAATTATAGGAGTTTTTCCTACATATTGAAAAAATTTCTTTTTCGCCACTTTGTATAGTTCCCCCTTAGCTTTGTTTGAACAATATATAATTACCATCTTAACTAGAAAACAATTACATTTTATTATATCATACAAATTATGGAAAAAAAAGAACAAAACTTAATTAAATCAGGAATTAAATTATCATTTTTAACTCTGATTTCTCGTATATTAGGAGTAATCCGAGAAACAACAAAGGCTCACTTTTTAGGAACTTCAGGTCTTGCAGATGCTTTTGGAGTTGCTTTTTTAATACCAAATTTACTAAGAAGACTTTTTGCAGAAAATAGTATCTCTGTCGCATTTATTCCAACTTTAAGAGGTTACATCGAAGATAACAGAGATAAAAAAGAAACACAAACTTTTATTAATTCAACCTTTACACTTATAACCTTTTGTACAACCTTAATCGTTGTAATTGGATTTATATTCACTCCTTATATTGTTCGACTTTTTTTTGACCAAACATCTGATGTAATAATTGCAGAAACGACAATCCTTACAAAAATTATGTACCCATACTTAATTGTTATTTCAATCGCAGCTCTTTTCCAAGGAATATTGAATACTTTAAATATTTTTGCACCATCAGGATTTACCCCAATTCTATTTAACATTTGTGTTATCTTTGGAACATACATTTTATCAAGCAAAGTTGAAAACCCTGCTAGGGCAATGTCAATTGGAGTTGTAATAGGAGGTTGTCTACAAGCTCTTTTTCAACTACCATTCATTTTAAAAACAAATTGGAAAGTTTCTTTTACATCACTTAAAAACGCTTTTACTAATGAAGGAACTAAAAAAGTTATTTTACTTATAATACCCACTATCTTAGGAATGGCTACTTACCAACTTAATGATTTAGTTTCAACAGCACTTGCAGGAAGAGCAGAAACCGGTGTCGTTTCAAGCTTACAGTATTCGTTACGATTACAAGAATTAATACTCGGAATTTTTGCAGTAACAATTGGTACAATAATTTTACCAGACCTTGCAGGATTAGCAAAAAAGAAAAATTGGGAAGAATATCAAAAAATGTTAGCAACCTCAATTAAAATTATTACATTAATCTGTGTTCCAATTACTTTTTACTCTTTATTAACCGGAAAAGAAATTATTTCACTTGTGTTCAAAAGTAATGCCTTTGATGATAACTCTGTAGCAATGACATTAAATGTTTTTATTTTCCATATTGCAGGATTAGTTTTTATTGCACTTAACAGAATTATTTCACCAGCTTTTTATGCACAAGGAAATACAAAACTTCCTACACTTGCTGGAATAATTTCACTTGGATTTAATATTTTATTTGCATTCATTTTATCATTTAAATTCAAAGGACCTGGAATTGCTTTTGCACTTTCATTTTCTAGCCTAATTAATACAATTTTCCTTTTTGTTTTTATGAAAAAACTAAATACAATTAATACAAAATCACTAATTGTCTCATCAGTTCTATATTTAATAAAAATTATTTTTCTTTCGGCAATTGCATCTATTCCAATAATATTTTTATATCCAGCAATTGTTGAAAGTTTCTTAAATTATTCAAAAATTATTAGATACGGAATTCCATTATTAATTAGCTGTATACTTTTCTTTTCAATTGGTGTCATTCTTTTATTTATTTCAAAAGATGAAATATTGTATTCAATTTTAAAAAAACTAAAAATCAAAAAATAATTTTTATATAAGGAATATAAATATGAAAAATTTTTCAGCAGACAAATTAAACGAAATATACATAAAGCGAAGAGCACAACTTGCAAACTACATGGTGAATAACAATATTAATATTGTTATTTTCGAAGACAATGAAGAACATCGAGATGCAAATGTAAGATATTTTTCTGGCCACATAAATGATGCTATTTTAATTATTTCTAACACAGGAAATTCAATTTTAATTCCATGGGATATCAACCTTGCAAAAGACAATGCCTTTGTAGATAAAATTATTCCTTTTACAACATATGAACGAAATAATATAAGAGCCATCAAATCTGTTTTATCTACTTTTCCAGAATCAAAAAAACAAGTTCTCGATATTTCGCCAGCAACATCATATATTCAATTTTTGCAAATTGTAGATGCTTTACCAAATTGGGACATTCGATGTCGAGAAGAAGGAACTTTTCTTTTTACAACTTCAATGCGAGAAATTAAAGATGAATATGAAATCGCTTGTATAAAAGAGGCTGCGAGAATCGGAGATTTAATCATCAACGAAATTGAATCAAAAATCAAACGAGGAAAAATCAAAACTGAAGCTGATGTAGCCTTATTCATCGAAAGTGAATGCAGAAAACATGGTTGCGAAAAAACCGGCTTTGATACTCTTGCCGCAGGACCATCTAGAAGTTATGCCATTCATTGTTTTCCAAACTACACAAATGCTCCATGGCCAGATACAGGACTTTCAATTTTAGATTTTGGTGTTGTCTACAACGGATATACAAGTGACACAACACTTACTGTCGCAAAAGGCAAACTATCAAAAAAACAAGAAGAATTAATCTCCCTCGTAGAAAAAGCCGCCGAGAAAGGAAAAGAATTGTACAAAAAGGATGTTCCCATTCGTACTGCCGCTGCTAAAATCGATGAAATTTTCGCTTCAAAAAAACGCTCTATGCCACACGGATTAGGTCACGGAATTGGGCTTGAAATCCATGAATCCCCATTTATTCGACAGCGCACTAATCCAGAAAAGACATTTCAACCAGGAATGATTATTACATTAGAACCTGGCTTATATGACAAAGAGCTCGGCGGCGTCCGATTGGAAAATGACATTCTAATTACCGAAGATGGAAACGAAGTAATTTCTAACTCAAGAATAATTAGATTATAAAATTTTACAATTTACTTAAAACTTGCGAAACAACTTTGTTTAAACCCTGCACAAGATTTTTGTCTTGTAATTGTTCTGAAAAATTCATCATTGCCGATAAAACATTTTTCGCAAGTTTTTTTCCATTGTAATCAATAGGCACTTCAGAGTCCTTTACATAATTTACAACAGCTCCATCATCACGCATTTTTTGAGCAACTTTCAAAAGTCCTAAGTTTCCTGACAATCGATTAATAATATAATCAATCTTCATTCGATTTGTACTTTTTAAAAATTCATCTTTTGCTTCATCAGGAAGATTCTCACCAAGTTCTCGTAAGCTTTTAAATAACAGTATAGCTTGTTGAATTTCTTTTGACTTTTCAGCAGGAAGTTCATCTGCTTTTTGGAGCATTTCTTCAAACTTTGGAAGAACATTATCTATTATTGCCATTCTATCAGCCAAAGCTTTTTCAGTTGCTTTTTTTGCAATATCTTCAGCTTCCATTCGAATTTTTTCGCTAGCTTGCATTACAACATCAGAAGCCATATCTGTAAGAGCAGACTCTGCAACTTGTGCAACCTGAGCTGCATCAGCTGCCTGTCCTGCTGCCATCCATGCCTTTTCTGCAGCTGCCATTGCTTTATTTGCTTCGTCCTGAGTTTTTGCAATTGAATCCATCAATCGAGATGCTTCTTCATTTGAAATTCCAGATTGATTATAAACAGGCTGTGGTTGCTGTCTAAAATTATTTTGCTGAGATCTTAGTTCTCTTGCAAATTGATTTTTCATTTCGTCTAAAGTATTTTTTAGCTCATTGAATGCTTTTTTATTAAAGTCATCTGGCACTACTTGAGGTTCTTCTTTTGTTTCTGAAAATTCCAAATTTGAACTTTGATATGGTTCATCAAAATTATCTAATTGTGAATTTTGATTTGAATAATTCTGTTCATTAGGATTTTGAGAGAACTCGTTTTTCGGCATATCAAAATCATCTAGTACATCATTATTTTTAAGTTTATCATCATATTTGTTTGATAATTGATCTGCTTCAATAGGATTTTCAGTTCCCCTATCATATTCTTTTTCATTTTCCTTTTCATCTAATTTTGACAATGACGAATTAGGGTTATAATCTTTTGACAAATCCGAGTCCCCAAATAAATCTTCTTCAGGAATTTCATCATCATAGAAAGATGGAGCATTATCGTTTCCTAAAACCGCACCTTTATCAGATGGCTCCGAAATTGAATCAACAAGATTTTCTAGTGGTACGACAGATGGCATTTCTTTTTCTTCTTTTTCAAGTTCTTCTTCGATATTATCAATTGAAGGCTCTTCTTGTTTTATTCCAGAATTTGATTCAGTTGAAATACTTTCATCATCTCCATCTAACAATGCAAAAGGATCTTCAACTTCTTCGACAATAGAATCTGGATCCCAACTTTCAGATTTCCATAAATCATTTTCAATTGGTGAAATTTCTTCATCAGTTAAAATCAAATCTTGAGTATTATCACTTTCTAATTCTTCATCAATTTTAATCTGACTTTCTTCACCTTGATCTTCAACTTGATTTATCTTTTTATTTTCATTCTGTTCATCAAAAACATAAGAATTATCATCAAGAGAATCTGTTAAATAATCTGAAATTCGCAAGAGTGATTTTTTTGCTACATAATTATTATTATTAATTTGAAGAGCTTTTCTAAAATGATTCAATGCTTCATTAGTTTTACCTAAAGATTCTGCAATCAGTGCAAGATTAACAAAGGCTTTTGAATCATTAGGCGACTTTGATATATATTGCTTAATATATTTTTCAGCCTCTTCAAGTTTTCCTTTTTGTTTATATCGCTTAGATGCTTTTGCTAGATATTGAACATATGCAGGATTAATTTGTTCAATTTTTTTGTAACAATTATCTGCTTTTAAGTCTTCATCTTTTATAATAAAAAATTGACCTGCCAAATCCAATGATTCAATATCTTCACTATTTATATCGAGTAACTTTTTAATTTTATTTGAAGCAACTATTGTTCTATTAGCTGATAAAGAAATTTCAGCAGATTTTTTCAAAATTGATAAATCATCAGGATATTCTTGTTCAACCTTTTCAATGTATTCGATTGCATCAACAGATTCTCCATTTTCCTCAAGAGCTTCTGCAATTCCTACAAGGGATTTTTTTTCTAAAGGATTTATGCTTAACGATTTTTTATATTCATTAATTGCACTTTCATAATCACTTTCTTTTAAGAAAATAGATCCATAAGTTGAATACATTTTTGAATCTTTTGAATCAATTGAAAGCGCATGAGAAATCAATTCTTTTGCTTCTTTTGTTCTGTTAATACGAATCAATAATTTTGAATATTCATAAATTACTTCATGCCAACCTGGTTTTGAACGCAATGCCAATTCATACTCTGAAATAGCATTATTAATTTCATTTTCAGCCTCATAACTTTTTGCAAGATTTAAATGAAGAACCGGGTGATTACAGTCAACCTTAAGACCTTTTTGATAAGTTTGAATTGCTTTTTGAATTTGTCCTCGGCTATGAAAAATCGAGCCTAAATGATTATATGCTAAAACATCGTTTGGATTATTCTGAATTACATTTTCAAAACAAGCAACAGCGTCATCATATTCACCCATAAACTTATAAGTAAATCCAAGATTATAATTTACTTTTGCATCATCAACATTTAATTTTTTTGCTTCTTCTAAAACTTTTATCGAATCATCATAAAGTTTTAACCGACGATATATCCCACCTAAATCATTTAAAATATTAAAATCGTTAGGCTTAAGTTCATTTATTTTATTATAAAACGGTAAGGCTTTTTTGTCATTCCCGCTTTTAACATAAATACTTCCGATTTTTTCTAAAATAAAAATATCGTTTGGAGACTTTTCAAGTAATGAACTATATAATCTTACCGCTAAATCATAATCTCTTGAGAGTACTGCAGCATCTGCACGAGCTCTAACTAAATCATTTCCAATCATACATGCACCTTAATAAATTTTACTTTTCGGACGAGCAAATACCTCTTCTGAAAAGTTCCCAACAATTTTTTTATCATATTTTGAATATGTTGCAATTGCAAAATAATAAATTGCACCATTTTTTAATCCATTAATTCGAACGGAATTTATATTTCCAACATCAATCGGAGATGCCCCATTTATTGCAATTTGTCCCAAATATTCACCAGGTCGTGTCCCATAATAAACATAATATCCAGCACTAGACTCATCAAGTGAATAATTCCAAACCAAATCAACATAACCATTTCCAGCAATTGCTTTTACTCTCGACGGAGGCAAAGGCAAAGAGGGTTCATAATATGTAATTTCTATTTGAGAAATAGAAGGAGATTTTACACCGTTTCCATCTGGATACAATTCACAAGCCAACTGAAAATATCTACCAGAAACATTTTCGATTGGTTGACCAGGAATGACCTCTTTCCATTTTGGAAAAGTATCTGTCCATTCATAAAAATTATCACCTGTTCGAATGTAATAACGAATTTCTGTTTGACTAGGAACACTCTGAATTGTATCAAGCCGTTTTATTATCGCACCTGGCACTGTAATTATTGGTTGTGTTACAAACTTTCCACCTGTAACTTTATAATTATCATATTTTTCATTGGAAATTGATTGAAATGATTCAAAATTGCTATTATCTTGTTCATTCCAATTTTGATTATTTGCTAACGAATGAATTATTCTAAAATCATCGATACATCCTGTAAAAGATTTACACAAAGTTATATCATTTGGCAAACCTAAAACTGGTTGATAAACAGTTCCACGTTCTCTATTTGTTGAAGTAATATATTTTAAGTCTTCAGTTTTTCCATCGATTTTATATTCAATTAAACCAGTTTCTTCATTGTACATTAAAACATGGTGTGCCCATTTTTCTGGCACTACAACAGAATAACTTTTTAATAAAACTTCCCCTCTGTTATTAATGTAACCATCAAAAATATTTTTAAAAATCCATTCAAAGTGTCCATCTACAAAACTTGCTGAAATCATTTGATACAAAACATAATCACTTATTAACCGAGACGAAGACCAGAAAAATACAACTTCCCCATTTTCTGCAACAGATGGCTTTAACCAAAACTCAATTGCAAAAGAACCAGGATTTCCTTCTGTTCCAAAAATAGTTCCTGGTTTTCCTGTCAAAGTAATTCCTTGACCACGACCTCGACTTAACCCTGAATATTTTCCCATAATAGATTTATCTATAATTACTAAATCATTACTTTTTATTATATAATTTGAACATTCATCCGTAATTGAATTCTTTTCAAAATTAAGCAACAAATCTGAATTATAATTTACTTTTCGTGAATTTGTATCTAATTCGATGCTTGTGTAACCGAAACGACCTTTTCCTGTAGAAATTGACACCTTTTCAGAAAATTGAGGCCAACCTTTTTCACCACCCAAAATTAATGTTTTTTCTTCCGCAAATCCAAAATTTGTTAAAAAAAACACTAGACAAAAACAGAGTAAACCGTGTATTTTTTTAGTATAAGAATTTTTCATAAAAACTTCTTTCATTACAATTATGAGTTTAATAAATACAGTTTGGCAAACATTGCACGAAACCGCATTAAAAGCCCCCTCCTCTAGTGGCGTATACTTATGGCGAAATCCACAAGGCTCAGTCATTTATGTAGGAAAAGCAAAAAATCTAAAAAATCGTCTTAGTTCATACTTTTCAGGAAACAAAGACATAAAAACTAGACTTTTAATTTCTCATGCACAATCAATTGAATATATCACAACAACTAACGAATATGAAGCATTTCTTCTTGAAAATAACTTAATCAAAAAATATACTCCAAAATACAACATCGATCTAAAAGACGGAAAATCTTACCCTGTAATCAAAATTACAAACGAAGAATATCCTCGCCTATTTAAAACCAGATTTGTAATACAAGATGGATCAACTTATTACGGTCCTTTTCCAGATGTAGCTGCTCTTGACTCATTTATTGATGCAATTCTCCGAATATATCCAATTCGACTATGCAAAAAATTCAAGAAAAAAGATACACCTTGTATGTACTACCATATCGGTCGATGTAAAGCTCCTTGTTGTGAAAAAATTTCAAAAGAGTCCTACACTGAATTTTTCGGCGAAATTCATGAACTTCTTGAGGGAAAAGGTGAACAAACAATCGAAAAATTAACTTTAGAAATGAAAAAAGCTGCCCAATCAATGAATTTTGAAAAAGCTGCTCGTCTTAGAGATGGACTATATGCTTTAAAAAAATTACAAAATCAAAACATCGTAGAAGATTTTTCTCAAGAAGATCGCGATTATATTGCACACTATCGAGAAGGCGAACTTGTTAGCTTTACAGTTCTTAAAATCCGTGGTGGAAAAATGCAAGGTCGAGATAACTATCAAGTTACAAGTTTAAATGAAGATAATGAACTTTTGCCAGAATTTATGAATGCCTACTATACCGATGCACAAGAAATTCCACCATCAATTTATGTACCTACACAAGAAGGTCTTGAATTTATCACTCGTTGGATAAAAGAAAAATTCAACATAGAAACAAATATTATACTTGTAACCGACAAAATCGAAAATGCAAATCGTCATAAAGCAGCAATCGAAATGACAATCCAAAATGCTCACGAAGATATTATCCGTCGACTACGAGAACGAGGTGACACTCCTGCAATGGAAGAATTAAAAGAAATCTTGAATTTACCAACTCTTCCACATCGTATCGAAGGATTTGACATTGCTCATATTGCCGGAAAATTTCCTGTCGCTTCGTTAATCAGTTTTTACAATGGAAATCCAGATAAGAAAAATTATCGCTACTTTAGATTAAAAACTACCGACGGAATTATCGACGATTTTAATTCAATGAGAGAAGCTACATCTAGGCGATATACACGTCTTTTAAACGAAGGAGCAGAGCTTCCAGATTTAATCATGATAGACGGAGGAATTGGACAAGTAAATGCAGTCTATGGAGTTTTAAAAAGCCTCGGTTTAGATATTCCGATTGTTGGTCTTGCAGAAAAAAATGAAGAATTGTATCGACCAAACAACAGTACACCAATTATTTTACCACGACGAAGTGATGGCCTTAGACTTTTACAAAGAGTCCGAGATGAAACTCATAGATTCGCAACAACCCAAAATCAAAAACTTAGAACAAAACTAAATACCCAAAATGTGTTTAAAAACATTTCTGGCATTGGCGAAAAAAAGGCAGCACTACTATTAAAAAAATATATTTCTCTTGAAAATCTTCTAAACGCTGATATTTCTGAAATATCACAATTATTAAAAATTAACAATCAAAAAGTTAAACAAATTTTAAAAGAAGCAAAAACACTCTTTGACAATCAATTAAAAGAAAAAGAAAAGGCATTAAAATCGCTTAAAATCTCTGAAACCACAGTTCAAAAAGCAATTCACGCTCAATACATTTCTGACCTTGCATCAAATGCATTAAATATTGCAGACGATTCAGTAGAATATAATGCGGAGGATGCAAATGATTAAACATACAGGGCATGCGGATTTACCACTTCATGGAGGAACAGTTCCAAAATGGCTTGCAGATAGAATGATGCAAATGGGCTCTCTTATTATTGAATCGATAATTACAAATTTTGGAAAAAAAGAAGTATTAGTTAGATTAAGTGACCCTCTATGGTTTCAATCTTTAGGTGCTGTTATGGGAATGGATTGGCATTCTTCTGGAATTACTACAAGTGTTATGTACGCCTTAAAAAGAGGAATTAATAAAAGAGCAAAAGAGTTTGGCTTATGCGTTTGTGGTGGTCGAGGGAAATATTCAAGGCGTACTCCTGATGAACTGATGTTTTTAGCCAATGCTACTGGCTTAGACGGAACTAAACTTATAAACTCAAGTAAATTGGTTGCGAAAGTTGACTCAACGGCTGTACAGGATGGATTTCAACTTTATATGCATAATTTTGTTTTATCTGATGAAGGTGATTGGACAGTTATTCAACAAGGAATGAATATTGAATCAAAAACTGCAAGGCGCTATCATTGGAGTTCAGAAAATCTTAAATCATTTATCGAAGAACCACACACAGGAATAACAGGAGAAAATCAAGGCCTAATTCTTAATCTAACAGCAAAAGATGCAAAAGAAACTCGTTCACACATCCTAGATTTTTCTAAAGAAAATCCTGACAAAATGATTAAAGAAATTCAAAATGTTTTTAAACATGAAGAAAATATAAACAAGATAAATTCAATTAAAAATGACAATATATTAATTGCCCAAAATAAAACTATTGCATCAGAAACTCGTTCAATCGTAATGCCACATCATCACGAAGTTAGAGCAAAAGATGTCAATCTAAAAAGACTTGGAGCTGTTCTTGCAACAGCATACGAATCACAGCCTCAAAATTTCGAAGGACTTTTGCTAACTTCAGGGCTTGGTCCTAGAACAATTCAATCTTTAACTTTAGTAAGTGAAGTTATTTATGGAACACCAAGTAGATTTACAGATCCTGCTCGATTTAGTTTTGCTCATGGAGGAAAAGATGGACACCCTTTTCCAGTTCCACTCAAAATCTACGATGATTCAATTCGCATTTTACATGAAAGTATTGAACGCTCTAAACTTGGATATAAAGATAAAAGTGAATGTATAATACGCCTTCATCAAACTGCATTACATATTGAAAAATATTGTAATCCAATGGCAGATTTTGATAAAGCTGTTGAATTTGATAGACAATTTTCTGATATGTGGGAAGGAAAACAAGAAGGGCGCTAATTCCATCAAACAATTTTATTTGAAGCATTTATACAAAAAAAGACCTAAGTATCAAAAGATTCCTTAGGTCTTCATTATAATAAAAAATCAGATTACCTTAAAAAAATTATTTTTTTTCTGCATACATTCCAACCAATTCAGGGAAGTCGAAATTCTTTTCAATGAAGTATCTTAAGTCAAAGTCTTCATGAGTTACGACAACTAGAATTGTTGCATGACTTGCTAAATAATCTGAAATTACTTTCATAACATGCAATCGAGTATCAAAGTCGATATGAGCAAATGGTTCATCAAGAAGAAGAATGTCAGGTTTTGAAGTTAACGCACGAGCAATATCCATTCGTTTCATTTCACCAGAAGAAAGAGATTGAGGATAAGCATCAAGATGCGCCTTTGTCAACCCTACTTTTTCAAGATTTTCACCTAATTCTTCAATTGTACCTTCATTACCAGCAGCAACAATTTGTTTAAATGAATCTCGAATTTTCAAATCTGGGAAGAAAGAAAACCTTGAGTCCTGCTGAACAACAGCCATCCTTTTTCTAAATGGTTTAAAAGCCTTTGGATCTCGCCCTTTTTCTTTTGGCTTAATTGCAACAAGATTTTTACCATCCATAAGAATTTGTCCAGAAGTTTCATCTAACAAACGAAGGATTGCTTTAATTGTACTCGATTTTCCACAACCTGAAGGTCCTGTAATTCCGTAAACAGTTGAACGTTCAAATGTAAGATTCAATCCTTTAAATGCAGTGAATTTTCGTTCACCAAAAATACCACGCTTTTTATAAGATTGTGCAACATCTATCAATTCAATAGCAGAACCAGATGCACCTTTTTTTGCTTCAGGCTTTTCATATCCTTCCATTTCGGGAAGAGTTTCAAGCTTTGTCAAAATACCATCATTCAACATATAAGCATCTGTTAGAGTCAATCGCTTAATAAAATCCAAATCATGACTTACCATAAGGAAAGTTTTTGTTTTATCACAAAGGATTTCTTTATTTAAGAACTCTACAAAGTTTTTACGAAGATTGCGGTCAAGGTTTACAGTTGGTTCATCAAGAAGAATCAAATTACCTTTTCTAGACAAAAGTGTCATCAATGTAATTCGTTGCATTTCTCCACCTGAAACTTCATCCGGATAAAGTCGAGCAAAAGCTTCAAAATCAAGAGAAAAGAATTCATTAAGACGACGAACAATTTCAGAACGACATCCTGGAGCCAACAACGCAATATTTTGGTCCAAAGTCAATGCTGAGTTCATAACCTGAGCAGTTTCTGCAGGAATAAACATCAAACCAGATTGTTCAATTTCTGTCCATTGATTAAAGTCTAATTTTTTTCCATCGATGTAAGCATCAATTTCATTAACCTTCATACTTCCTTCAAACTTAAAAATGTGCATAGGAAGAATTCCGGCAATTGATTTTAAGAAAACAGATTTTCCAGTTCCTGTTGGTCCCATGATAACTGAAGACGAACCTTGTTCAATCGAAAAATCACATTTTCTAAATGTAATTCTATCACCTAAGTGAATAGCAAAATCTTTTAGTTCTACTGGTTTCATGCATCCTCCTTCTTATCACTAATCATAATTAGGAAAGCTACACTTAATGCCATCAATACAACAGAAGGAATCCAGAACATAGCAGAATGACCATCAAAACCAAGTAATGAACGTCGATACAAAGCAATCAACGCACCTGGACTTGTGTGTTGAGGAGTACCTGTTGCTCCTAAACCAACTTGAATAACAAAACCAAAAGATGTATCCAAAACCAAAGTCTTTAACAAAATACCAGCTGCAACGCGTTTCAAAGTATCTTTCATCAAAGTTGTTTTCATCAAAACAGATAAAATTCGGCTTTTTGCAAATCCGTATGAACGGAATGAAACGCTATATTTTTGATGATATAAATCTGAAAGAGGAATTGAAATACTACGAACGGCTTCTGGTAATACAGTAGCTGTTGCAGCAGCAATAAATACAGCCAAAGAAATCAATGATGATGTATGAGAAGAACTTTTTACAAGTGCACCAGAAACAGGAGCATAACAGAACAAAGCAATAAGAATCGAAGGAATAGATTCAATAGCATTCATAATGTTTGAGAAAAATCTTCCAACACCCATTGATAAAACACTAAAATAACCAAGTAAAAAACTGATTATCATAGAAAAAATCATTGTGGTTACAAGAGTAATTGATAATTCTTGCACAGAATTGAATAAGATTTGAACATAATTGTCAGATCTTAAACATTCTGGAGTAATATTAGAAAACCATTCAATAGGCATCCAAGCAATTACTAAAGGAGAAATTAACAATACTAGTAAAATTATTTTTAATACATTAAATTGCTTTTTCATATACCCTCGGATAAATCAAGAACAAGATTGTCTTCACAAGGAAAGAAACAATTGCATTAATACAAAGCAAAACAAAAACAGAAGTCACAAGTAAATCTGTATTTGTTTGAACCAAAGCATCAATCAAATTACTTCCTAATCCAGGGAAACTATATGCAATTTCTGCAATTGTAACAGAACCAATAATCGCTGGAACTTTACCTGCAAGATATGGAATATATCGAGGCAAACTTGATTGAAATAAATACCCAGAATAAGTTCCTGGCATTGGGAAAAATTTTCCCATATTTCGACCAAGTGTAGAAAATACAATTGCGTGAGTTTGATTAACTTGACTCAACATATCAGTCTTTAGAAAATTTGTTGCATCCCAAGACAATCCACCCAAAATAACAGTTACAAATGAAATAAACACAAGAGGAACACCATTTCCAAAAAGAACATATGCTACCCAAAATCCAATAAACAATGGAATAGCAGCTAAAATTGAAGCAACATAGCTCCAAATCTTTTCTAATGTTTCACCTGTTTTTTTAGCAAAAGTTACTGCCATATATCTACTTGTTACAGCATACGAAGAACATACAAGAGAAATCAAAATTATCAACCCTAAAGAAATAATTGCTAAAGGGAAAGTTTGAATAGCACCTGCAACAATAATTTGACCAGATGTAAATCCTACAGTTTTTGAATTGGCTGAACCTGTGATAAACAATACAAATGATTTAACAGCATCCATATAGCTTTCTGCAGGAGCACCTATTGATAATAAATATAATGCCGACAGAGCAACAGTACCTGCCACGGCAAAAAATATGCCGTGGAAAAGCAATTCTCTGACTAAAAAACGAAAGAATCGCATTAATAATCCTCAAAAAAATTAGTTATGAAATTTCCATTCTTCTGCAGAAAGGAATGGGTTATCAGTTGCAATGAAAACATTTTCCAAACCACGAGAATATACTTCTTTTTGGATTGAACATAATGGCAATGTTGGTGAAAGTTCACAAACTCTTTTATTAATTTGAAGAGTTAAATCAACCCATTTTTCAGTTTCAACTTCTTTTTCCCATTTATCAAATAATGAATTTAATGTTTTGTCAGAAACACCTGTGATATTATCAGCACCTTTTGTACGATACATAGATCCCATGCTTGAATAAACATTATCAAATCCATCGTAATACATAAGAGCTAATTCATAAGACTTTTCTTTGAATACAATTCGTTTGTAAACCTGATCACCAGTTCGCTTAACTTCAACATTCAATCCAATTTCTGCAAGTTGTTTTGCAATACCTTCAGCTAATTCTTTACCAAAATCACCCATTGATTCAGGATAAATAAGGTTAGCATTCTGCCCAGAAACATTTCCAATTTTTGCAAGTTTTTTTGCTTTTTTAAGATCAAATGGAAGAACATCTGGCAATGGATCTGAAACATATTCAGGAATATTTACATAAAATAAGTTCGAAGGGAATGGTCCATAATTATGAGCAACACCTTCTTCTCTATCTGTAATCCCAGGAACAAGTTCAGCTTTATTAAGAGCCATAGCCATAGCCTGGCGTCCTTCAGCATTAGGGAATAAGTCTGTATTGATTGCAACATTATAAAATGCATATGGCATATATGAGTTGATATCAACTTTAGACATTTTAGCAACCTTATCGCGATCCATTGGATTTGTTTCAAGAACTAAGTTTACACGACCTTTTTTCAATTCATTATTACGAACTACAGGGTCAATAATTCTTTTTACTACAATTGAATCAACTTTTGGAACTGTCTTAAAATAAAGACCATTTGCTTTAAAAGTAAGCCATTTACCAATTTCCCAACTTGCAAGTTTATATGGACCTGTTCCAATAGGTTCTGTAGCGAATCTTCTTTCAAGTTCACCATCACGCATATTTACATCCATATCTTGATTTTGGAATCTAGATGGAATGATTTTGAAAGAAAGAACTGGATATGCACGGAATTCAGGCATTGGTTTTCTAAATACGAATTCAACAGTTCGATCATCAATAGCTTCACAGCTTTCAATAAATGAATTTAAGTAATCTCTTTTTGGAGATTTATTTTCTTCTAACATATAGGCATTAAATGAATAAACAACATCATCAGAAATTAATGGAGTTTCATCATGCCAAAGAATATCTTCTCTAAGAGTTACTGTATATGTTTTTTTATCACCTGGATCTTGAACAATACTTTCAGCAAGAGCTAATTCTGTATAAAGTTTATTTGTTTCAGGATCAACTTCAAAGTTTGTAAGTCCATCAAAAATCAACTCACTAACATTCATACCAGAAACATTCTGTTCCAAAACTGGATTAAGAGAATCTGGTAAATTCGATACAGCCGCAATAGCTCCTTTTGGCTGAACTTTCCAAATTACAAATCCAACAATTGCACAGATTAAAACTGCAGCAACAATTAAAATTGCAAATAAATTTTTCTTATTCGATTTAACACTCATAATTAACGCATCCTTGTAATAAATGAACTATATACAACTACTTCACCAGAATAGTTTTCTGTTTTACCTTTCTGAACTTCAAAGTAGTAATTTGTACCTTTAAGCTGACTACCAGCATTCAATACTGGCCATGAATTTCCAACTCTTGAACTTCTACTAACTAAATCTTTTAAATTATTTTTTTCAATAAGTTTTCCACTCTTAGTATTTTCATTGAAAACTCTTACTGTTCTGTTATCTTTAAGAGTAATTACTAAGTCATTCATCTGACCACGAGGAATAGAAACCATTCCCCACCAATATTCATTTTTCTTTGCACCTGTAGCACTGAATTTTGCTGGACGAGATTTTTTATTCTTTGCTGTAGAACCTGGCATTGGATTAAAAAGACCAATCATCAAAGGCATTACAGTTTTACCACGGCTAGCAACTTCTCTTTCGTGTGCAATTTCTCTATTGATTTGAGCAATTTTTGAGTTAAGCAATTTTTTCTGAGCAGCAACATCGTCAATAATATCTTGACCTACATCTTGATTATGTTTAGAAGCAAAATCAAGAAGTTCATTATAAATACTGTCCATATTTGCACTTACAGAATTATAGTGGTTAAGAATGTCTGTATTTGTATAAGCTCCGTTTTTTCCACTACCAGCACCATCTGGTTGACGAGCGAATTCTGCACCGATACGATCTTTGTATTCATAAACGCGATCACGGAAAGCTCCTTCTCGTTTGATAGCAATATTCTGACGAACATTTTTAAAACTTCTTGCATATGTAGAAACACCTTTTGTTGTTCCCACTCCTGAATTTTTAACAAGATTGTTTACTTCAGCTTCTGCAGATGTACATTTATCAAGAACTGCATCATAAGCTGCGATTCTTGATTCAAAGTTTTCAATTTCATTTGCTTTATTAGCCTGTTCTAAAAGAGTATTTCTCTTAGCAGAAATTGTATTACAAACATCAACTTCTTTAGCAATTACATCATAATCTTTAGTTTTTCCATAAACTTTGATTGCAGTCTTATACATTTTATTTGCATCAGCAATTTTTCCAGCTGCAAGAAGATTATCAATACAACCAATTGTAAGCTTTGTACCTTTACTACAAACATTTGCTGGTAATTTTAGTGAAGAATCAATTGCACTAAATTTAGCAAGCGCTGTATTACATGATGAAAGAAGTTTTCCTTCATTAGATGCTTTTACACCGTCAGTACTATTTAAAGCTGTATTACCAGCATTAAATAAAGTAATGTAATTCAAATATTTTTTCTTTTTTGCAGAATCTTCAATTTCTTGCCAATAAGCTCTTGCAGACTCTGGATTACCTCTATTCCATGCATTAACACCTTTTGCAACAGCAGGATCTTTATCACCTGACTTAGATGACTGACATGAAACAAATAACACTGCTAAAGCAGCCATTAACACTGTTACCATTTTTTTCATTTTGAAGCCTCCTTAACAAGACGGAATCCAACATCTGGATACCCTCTATTACCTTCGATATTTTTATAATTTGAAATTCTTAGATCAACAGGACCGTCCATCCAAGATCCACCCTTTACAGTACGTTTAGTTGTAGTTCCTTCTACACCACGAACAGAAGATGTCCATTCCCAAACATTTCCTGCCATATCAGCAAGCCCCCATGCATTTGAACCAGATGCAAAAGAACCTACAGGAGAAGGGCCTTTGAAACTTCCGTTTCCTTTATAATTTGCTTTCTTTTCTTTTGAAGGATCATCATCCCCCCAAGGATAAACTACATCAAACCCTGCACGAGCAGCTTTTTCCCATTCATCATCTGATGGAAGACGATAAGCAAACCCAGTTTGTTCTGACAACCATTTTGCATAATTTTCAGCATCTTCAACTGTAATACCAATAATTGGCTGTTCAGGCATTGAATAATCTGGATTTTCAATATATTCAGGAATAACTTCTGAACGAGTTAAATAAAGATATACAGAATATTTAAAGTTTGTAACAGGATAAACATCAATACTATAACTATCAAGTTTTACAACACGAGCTTCTTCACGAATATTAGCCCTTGTATCATGAGCAACAGCACCTGCATTAAACTCACCTTCTGCAATTTTTACAGATGGATAAATTGAATCAATATCACTTACACAATAATAACGATAATCAACAGCACATTCACCATCAAGAGTTCTCATTTGAGTAGTAACATAGTCTCCAGTTGCAAATGCAGAAGAAACTGTTAAAGTAACAACTCTATCTTTGTATTCATCAGCTACTGGATATTCAACAACTGCGTTACCATTTTTATCTGTTGTTACGATTGAAATAACTTCGCTAACATCAATAGTTTCTGAAATTAATGATACATAAGGAACTTCCCATACAGCTTTAAGTGAAAGATTACCCATTGGTTTTCCACTTTTATCTTTTACAGAGATTGTAACTTGATCAGTTGGTCTTAAAATACAATCTTTTTTTGCTGTTGAAATTTCTAAATTCTGTAAAACTACTGAACACATACTTTCAACTTTACGAGCAAAAAGTTCTGTTCCTTTTTCTTGCAAAGTCATTGTATCTGAAACTCCATTTTTTGCTAATGTTGATAAAATAGAAGAAGCGATTTCTAATTTTTCAGCAACATTAGTTGATGAAACGAATGTATTATATTTTGGCCCTAAAGTTTTTCTCAATGTAGACGCATATTCTTTTTCTTTTTTATCCCATTCAGAAACTCTCATTCGATATGTAACAGTTAAACCATTTTTACTTTGTTCAAAAGGTTTTTCATCAGCTAATCTAGCTTCTACAACATCATCACTTATAACAACATCTGCAGCAGTTGGGTCAGCTAATCTTACTGTTGCAGTTAAAGCATTTACAATAAGATTTTTCTTTGCCATAAAAACAGCTTCTTCATTTGTAGAAGCTTTTCCATATCCGTAATAATAACCAGCTTCTTCTTTTACTAATTCTGATTTCTTTTTAGCAAAAGCCATTTCACTAGTAAATAAAACTACAGAAATAACA
>JAZUSR010000199.1:0-2295 GCA_045606765.1 Treponema sp. | reverse complement strand
TAAAGAATATGGATTTCCAAGAAAATATGCTTTTAGTGGTCTTGTTTGGTCAAATCTATCTCTTTCATTTGTTGTGTAAAGTTCTTTGAATTTAAAAGCTTCATTTGGAAGATATTTTTCAGCATTCTTTGGATTGATAATAAATTCATCAAATTCTATACATCTGCAACGAGGCAAGACACTTTGCTTGATTTTTCTTGTTGAAATACTTAATGCTTCAATACGCATAAATAACTCATCTTTGATGTATATATCAACAAGGCCATCTCGAAGACTGGCTTTTGCATATCTAAAAACAACTTGATCATCTGTAAATTTATTTAAAATTACATCTTGAATTGACAAAATGAGTGCTTCTGTAATTTCAACAATATTTCGCACAACATAAAGAAGTGGTGCTTTGTCTTGCTTCCATTTGAAATGATGTTTCGTAAGCATAAACATTGTTGATTTGCCTGGCTCTCTCGCACAGATAACAAAGTTATATGGCTTATCGTGTCCATCAATGGCTCTAAATGAATAATGAATGTTATCGAGTTTTATCATAATTGTTATTATAACAAATTAAAAAATTTTTGCAAAAAGTGTTGTATTAGTGTTGGACTTGTATTATAATATAATTGTCAAAGGGGAGGACAAAGAAAATGAAAAAAGGTGATTACATTGAAGAAAAACCAAATAAATGGAAAGATGGATTAAAAGGAAGAATTGTCAAACCAGTTAGAAAAAATGATAAATATGTTTGGATTATTCCAGATAATGATGACTTTTTGCGAAATTTAGCGTTATGTGGTCATCCAGTTGGAATTTTGAAAGAATTCATAATTAAAGTTAATGGAAAATAATTAAAGGAGAAAGGTATGAAAATTAGTTTAATTGATAAAAATTCAGCAGAAATCGTATTTGAAAATATTAGAGGATTTAGAGCAGGAACTTCTGTTCTAATCATTTTTGATAAATTCAACAGGGAACATATGTTTGAATTGTCAGACTTTCAAGCAGTTTATATCAATCAATTTGAGGAGTAATTTATGAATTGTAAAGGTGTATTTTCCAAGCAAAGTGATTTATGGAAAACTCCATCAAATATTTACAAACATTTTATGGAAGATGGATATTTTGATCCGTGTCCTGCAAATCCAACATTTGATGGTTTATCAATTCAATGGAAGAAGAAAAACTTTGTTAATCCACCATATAGCCAAATTATGAAATGGCTTGACAAGGCGTTTGCAGAGAGAGAGAGAGAGAATTATTCTGTCTTTCTATTGCCAGCAAGAACTGACACAAAATGGTTTGCAAAAATTGTTCGAGAAAATTGCAAGATCGTATTTATTCAAGGCCGATTAAAATTTAATGATTATGGAACTGCACCTTTTCCATCAATGTATGTTGTTATAGATGAAAAAAGGCAGTTTGAAGTGTGTTATGAATTTAAGGAGAAAAAGATGACAACTTATTATGAAACATTTTTAAGAGAAATATTCTACAATAGTCCAGAAAATGCAGACATTGTTCTTGATGTTTATGAAAAAGACATTAGACAACGAGATTACATTATCAATGTGATTGAAGACTACATTCGTGGTGGAAGTCGATTTCAAGCAGTAAAAAGATTGCTGACTTGGATTATTGAGCCAGAGTTAAAATCAACTCGCAAAGTGGTCAAAAAATCCGAGTATCTTGATAGAGAATTTGAGGAGAAAATGAGATGAAAGAATATAAAAGAATTAAAAAACAAATGAAAGCCAATTTCAGAAGCAAAGATTGTGATTTTGGTCTTTCTCACATTGATGACTATTCAACATCTCTTGAATGTAGAAAATGTCATTGCCCATTTTATATCACTGACAATGATAGTGGCTACTACCAATATTGCATTATTGGTCAATTATTAGATAACTTACGAGATATTATGAAAGGAGGAAAACAAAGTGGCAATCAGTAAAGACAAGATAAGATTTGAGATTTCTATGGACAAGAAATCATATGATCTCATTTCAACATTCGCAAATGCCTTGAAAATGAGAAAGTCAGAATTTATCGAATGCTGTTGTGTCAATCACATTCAAAAAGTGGTTTATTATCAAGAAGCACAACGCAAAAACAAAAAGAAAGGAAAAGCATAACTATGTCAAAGAAAAACACAAAATCGTTTCCAAAATGTGTCGATAGAAGACACGATTGTCATTGGTTTATGGAAGATGGAACTTGTGCTTTGTTAAATGCAATAAACAAGAAATGCTCATTCTATAAAACAACACTCGAAGTTGCTCTTGCAAACGAAAAACGAGA